>JAPFCO010000052.1 GCA_026169505.1 Pseudogracilibacillus sp. | reverse complement strand
ACGATATCAGCACCAATTAATCGCATCATTTCTTGTACGAACTTTAATCGGTTGTATAATTTCTCTTCATTCGCTTCAAAAATGACGGGATCGCACCAGATATTCATTAATAAAAAGAAAACCTCTGCACTTTCTTCCGGATAATTTGTAGTAATGGATCCATCTTTTAATCCTTCCTTTATCATATTTGCAAAAACGGGAGCACTAGTATTAATGGAATTTTTCATAATGGAGACGATAAAATCTGCACTTTTTATTTGTGAACTGAATACATCATCAAAAGAGTGTGCTTCCTCATCTGCTATATTTTTTTCTAAAATGGCGGTTAATTTCTCTTTTGCAGATGGAGCATCGATAGTGTCCAGCCATTTATTTAAATTTTCCTCTACATTATTTGCTTTATTTTCCCTGACAACATGAATGATTTCTTCTTTCGATTTAAAATGGTGATAAATACCGCCTTTAGACATACCAAGTGTGTTAGCAATATCTTGCATACTTGTTTTTTCGAAACCTTTTTCCATAAACAACTGGACTGCAGTTGCAATAATCCTTTCCTTTGTCTGTTTTGAATTATATTTTTTATTCATTATTTATTCACCTTCTTTATATAAAAGTCCGAACGGTCGGTTTTTTTACAGTTTAACTAAAAATAATAATAGTGTCAAGATGAAATTTAAGTTATTTTAAAATGGGTGTTTATTGAAATCTATATTGGATAAGTGAATAATAAAAAAACCAAAATTCCTATGTTTATTAGGATTTCGGCTCTTTAATCTTGATTGGCAAAAACATTTTGCCATTTTTCTTCTATTGTAAAACGATAGAATCAATTTCTGTCTTTGCTTTTGTAAGCTCTACTTCGAACTGCTTATAGTGCTACTATTAGTAGCTAGTTTAGCAGATTCCAACCCAATACATGAAGACTTTATCCATTATTAAGCTAATACACTTTGTCTAACTGATTTCAAAGCATTTGACCAAAGGACAACATCATCGGTCATTTCACCTATCGTTGTTATCAGAGTAAAAAAATTATGGGAGAACAACCTCATTTTTAGTGTTTAATCCGGTAAAATGCATGTTGTAGGATGTGACTGAATTGTATAATGATAAAAATCACTACATTATGTTGTTAGTTTCCAATTTTCAGCTGCTTGACGAATATCGATAAAGTTACGATAAACACCCTTTTCTTTTATCAGTGTTTGATGTGTCCCGTTTTGGACGATTTTTCCATCATCCAAAACAATAATTTGATCAGCGTTTTGTACTGTCAATAGACGGTGAGCAATAATTATGGATGTTTTTCCTTGAATTAATTTATCAAGCGCAGCTTGAATTAGTGCTTCATTTTCAGGATCAAGACTTGCTGTAGCCTCATCTAATATGATGATGGGAGCATTTTTTAACATAGCACGCGCAATAGAAATACGCTGCTTCTCACCCCCTGATAGTGAAGAACCTCCGTCACTAAGGGTAGTATCATAGCCTTTTTCTAAGGACGTAATAAACTCGTGGCATTGTGCTTTTTTTGCTGCTTCCATCACTTCATTTTTTGAGGCATTTGGATTTCCAAAAAGAATATTATTATAAATGGTATCGTTGAATAAATATACCTTTTGGAATACCATACTAATGGATGATAATAAATTATTTAATTTCATGCTATTAATGTTGATATCATCTATACATATAGTACCATTATTTACATCATAAAAACGTGCAATCAAATTGCAAAGCGTTGTTTTACCTGAACCAGATGGTCCTACGATTGCAGTTGTTGTTCCCTCCTTGACGGTAAAAGACACATCTTGAATAATCGGTCTTTTATCGTAAGCAAAGAATACATGGTCAAATCGAATATTTGTTTGTTGAAGATGAATATCCTTTCCTTTTTCGTCAATATATGGTGTGTTTTCAATCGAATTAAGTTTATGCAGGATAGGGCTTATTGTCTCTAGGACATGTACTGCATCACTAATTGGTTCAATACTGTCAAAAATAACGAATGAAAATAGTGTAATTAAGAGCATATCAGCAAGCTCCATTTGTCCATTCATCACTAAATAAGCTGCTGCAAGTACAAGAAGTAAGGAAGAAAGCTTTAAAACTATTCGATGTCCGACATTGAAAGCACCAAATCCTTTCTGGATGTTCATATTGATTTGCTTACTATTGCGAAAGGCTTCTTGGATATTACGAGATGCAATTCCTTCCTGATTAAAGTTCTTGATTACCGCCATTCCCCGTAAGTATTCTAAAGTAGCACTGGCAAGTTCGTGCTGACTTTGTTGATGAGAACTAGCATTCTTTCTGCTTTGCCTCTGCAATAATATTAAAAAAATGTAAGAGCCTACAACACCAAACATAGGAATTGCTGCTAGCTTTGGATAAGAGAATAGTAAGAAAAGAATGATTGTAAATGTCATCATATAACCATTTACAACGACATCAATCATTTTTATCCCCATCATTTCAAAAAATGATAGATCTGTTGTGACCGCACTATTGATATCGCCAATTCGATGTTTATGGAAGAACCCTAGAGGAACTCTTTTTAATGTATGCCCCATTTTAATACGATGATCGGCTGTGATTTCATATCCAATACTTTCCTGATACATAGCCTTTAAATAAGAAAAAATGAATCTACCGAAAACTGCTAGAATCAACGAAAACAATAGAAGCCAAATAGTCTGTAGCTCTAAGGTTTTTAATCCGTAGTAGTCATCAAGCATCAATTGCAACCCTTTAACAGCTATGACAATAGGGAGTGCAATACATACGGACTGAAGAAATGAAAAAAGAAACCCTACATACAATCGTTTTTTGTATGGACCAAGCCATTGTATGATCTGTTTTATTATATTAAACATTTGGTGAGACCTCCTGGGATTGGTTCGAACTAGGTATGGAGATGTTTTCCTTTGAACCAATATGTGCCTTCCATAAATTTCGATAAAGTTGGTTATTGGAAAGCAGTTCATCATGCGAACCAATACCATGGATACTGCCCTTTTGTAGAACGACAATTTGATCTGCATGCCTAATCGTTGATAGTCTATGGGCGATAATAATAAGCGTTTTATCTTTGGCAAGTTCATTAAAGGACTTTTGGATTTCTGCTTCGTTCTCAGGATCTGTAAAGGCTGTAGCCTCATCAAGAATGATAATTGGTGCGTCTTTTAAAATAGCTCGTGCAATCGCAATACGTTGTTTTTCCCCACCTGACAATTTATTACCGGCTTCACCAGAATCTGTATGGTATCCATCTTTTAATTGGGAAATAAACGTATCACATCTTGCTAGATTTCCTGCTATATATACTTCTTCATTACTAGCTTGTGGATTCCCCATTCGGATATTTTCTAAAAGGCTCATTTTAAACAAAAAGTTATCTTGGGAAACATAACTGATTTGTTTAGATAGGTCATTTGGATGGATATTTTTAATATTCACACTTCCAATGGTAATACTTCCATTAGTCACATCCCAGAAACGGGCAAGTAATTTGACAATGGTAGATTTTCCGCTTCCAGAGGGGCCGACAAGTGCTGTGTAACTTTTCTCTGGTATCGTTAATGAAAGGTTTTGAATAACTTCTCGCTCATCATTATAACTGAATGAAATATGATTCATTGCAATATTATAATTTGGTAGAGTCCCGGTCTCTTTATCTACGACTGGAAGTGCTTCAAGGTTTAAATATGCTTTTGTATCATTCACCGCATATTCAATTGCTTTAAAGTCGTTGACAAAAACAGTAAACTTCATCAATGGATAAATAAGTCCCATTGATAAGATAAGGGAAATGATTAATTGTGCTGGCTCAATCGTATGGTTATGATACAACAATAAACCAACAGGCAATGTACCGATAAGGGTAGAAGGTAAAATAGCATTACCCAAAGTCATCCATGGCCAAGTGCTGCGGAACCATTTCAATGTATAATTTTTAAAGTCAATGATTGCATTTGAATACTTCTCATAGGAGTCATTTGTTTGATTAAATGTTTTAATCACTTCGATTCCTTCAATGTATTCTACAATGACGCTATTCACTTGATTACTCGCATCCATATAATGTTGATATTGTGTATTAAAGTTCTTCATCATAATGGCATAAAAAATGAAAGCAATTGGAACTGTCACTAATGAGGCCAGGGCCAGTCGATAGTCAATCGTTAACATATAGATAAAGATACCGATGGGTAAGAATAAATTTGAAATGCCTTCTGGGATAATATGGGCAAGAGGTAATTCTAACGTTTCGACTCGGTCAATGATGGTGTTTTTGATCTTCCCAACTGACTGGTTTAGAATATGGCCAAGTGGTGCACGTAATAATCTTTCAGCTAATTGTAAACGAATCTCTTCCAGAATATGATAGGCGGCTAGATGAGAAAAGTAACTTGAAATTGCATGAAACAATGTTTGAATAAAATAACCAAGTGCTGCAATCAACACCCAAAAGATGATGGTTTGCATTGTTGGTACGTCATCAATTAAATATACGAGTATTTGATAAACAGCTACATATGGTATTAATCCTCCGAGTACACTAATTACTGCTAATACTACGGATAAAATTAGAGGTATTTTGGAATTATGTGCAAATTGAATAATGGATTTTATCCATGGTTCTTTTGTATTGATATGTTCCAAGATATCACTTCCTTTGGTTATTAAATAGGGTTATATTCTTTATGTTTCCGTGAGCTAATTCAATCATCCCATCACAACAAACTGAAATTAACTCAGGATCATGTGTAATAATAAATACTTGTTTATTTTGCTTTCGTAGTATGTTTACACTATGAGCAACTTGCTTCATATGATGAAAATCAAGTCCACTCGTTGGTTCATCCATAATGATTAGTTGCTTATCTGCAGCGATAGCCGAAAGAATGGCAACACGTTGTTTTTCACCCCCTGATAATGACATTGGATGCGTATCTTTAAATGCAATTGTATTTAGTAGTGCCAGTAACTCAAGTGCTTTTTCTTCATTTGGCTTTGGCATAGAAAGTAGAATTTCTAATAAAACACTTTCGGTAAATAGTTGATGATGTACATCTTGCATTACGATACTGCTTATTTTTAGACATTGCTTTTTTTTATATTTTATATTGTTCATATGTAATGTCGTAGAAGATCTCTTGTTGATCCCAGTTAAAGACTTGGCAAACGTTGACTTACCTGCACCATTAGGCCCAGTAATCGCCAGTACTGCAGGATAAGGAAGATCTAATTCTTTTATATTTAAATGAAAATCATGATTGTCGTATGTAAATGCATCAACTTTAAAACATGAATCTAGTTTTAAAGAGGGTGTCTGCTTAGGTACCAATTTTTCCATATGGATCGCTCGAAGTCCCAACAGATTAAGGTCTTCATTTGACATCTGGACCATTTCTATTTGAGAAAAGGTTTGCGTGATTTTTCCTTCTTTCATCAAAATAAAGCGATCAGCTAATGATTGTAAGTAGTGTAACCGATGTTCGGCAATGATAACGGTTTTTCCTTGGCTCTTCCATAAAGAAATCATTTCTTTAAGTTGTGTTGTCGCGTCCTGATCCAAATTGGCCGATGGTTCATCAAGAATGATTACTGGAGGATCATGAATGGCAACAGATGCACATGCTATCTTTTGTTTTTCCCCCCCTGAAAGGTGGAACATGTTTCTTTCTAAAAGAGTTTGTAGGTTGAACTGTTTCACAATAGCTTTTTTTCTAGCTAAAATTTCTTCTGAAGGCAATCCGAAATTTTCTACTGTAAAGACAAGTTCGCTGTCTGTATCAATGTTATAAAATTGTGTTTTAGGGTTTTGAAAAACTGAACCAGTAAGTTTAGCAATTTCATGGATTTCTAAGCTTGAAATATCCTGATGATTTAATATTATCGAACCTTGTAGTTTGCCATCTATGTAATGGGGGATAAGACCATTTAACAGTTTTGTAACTGTTGTTTTTCCACAACCGGATTTGCCACATAGCACAATCACTTGGCCTCTTGATATGTTTACATTTATATTCTGTATAGCCATTTTTGATTGGCCTCTGTATTGAAATGAAACATTCTTCAGTTGAATCATATAAGCACCTTCCAAATGAATAAGAGAAATATCAAAACACTCATACATATTAATAAAAGATCTAGCCAACTAAATCGCAGTTGACATACATTCGTACGATTTACTGGTGCGGATATCCCACGTGTTAATGATGCCATCGTTAATTCATCTCCAATCGTTGAAGCCGATACAAGGAGTGGCACCAGACGATATTCCAGTGATTTCAATGGATGCATGAACAGTGAAAAACCTTTCAGTCCACGGAAAGTCATTGCTTGCTGAATATATACATATTCATGAGCAAGTGTCGGAAAAAAACGAAACATGATGGACAATGAAATAATAAATCCTTTTGGAAGCTGAAACTTTTCCATAGCTGCAATGAATTCACTAATAGATGTAGTTGCCAGAAGGAAATACCCCATCATGACACCAGGAATTAACCGCAGTGAAATTGAAATAAATCCTAGACTTACGTAAAAAATAACGCCATGTAAATAAGAGACTACAGCAAATTGTAAAATCAAAACCAATAGCATTAAAAATAAATAGTAATAGGCTAATTTATATTTTTGATACATGAACATTAAAAGAGCCGGTACACACCATAGAACAGGAAGTATGAACTGGAACCAACCGGTTTGGGGAGCACTCACCGTGACAATGTTAATCATGAGTGTCAACAATATTTTAGTTCTTGGATCTATTTGTGTTTGATGCGATTTTCTTCTATGCATTTAAACAAGCCCGGCTTTCTTAAAATGTTTTACTAACAATTTCGTGCCAATCATCCCACCAATAAGACTTGTAAAAAAAGTTAACAATATAAATGGAGTTAATGTCCAATTAGGGATATAACTGCTTAAAGTATTTGCATAATCAGTCCCATATTGTGCAGTGATATTAGAGAAATACGTATTTCGATGAATGTAAATAGGAAGGTACATTCCTATTGTCCATAGACTAAACACAGCGTAAGATAACACCATAGAGAGTTGACTTGATTTAAATCTTATATAAATAAAGTCAGCGATTATGCCACAAATTAATCCGGAGAGAAGAGGATAGAAACTACTTCCTCCCATTAAAGTCATAAGTAATCCACATATAACCCCACTTATGGTGATCATGCCTGTTCTTTTTACCTTTGCCAAAAATAAAATGAATGGAATACCTCCAACAATTCCAACTAGAATAGGTAAAAGAACAATAAAAACAGGTACATACCCGAGTAAAGAAACAACAAATAGAATAGCAAAATACATACTCGTATAAATTCCAATGGTCATAAAATCCTCTGTACGTAAAGTTCGTTTTTCTTGCATATTGACACTCCTTTTAAATATTATTTGATTTTTTTGAATAGTTCAGGTTATACTGAGTATAATTGATAATGATTATCATTGTCAACAGTGTGAGTAAGAATTGTAACAAATATCATCCAGCTTATAAAAGGTAATGTTGTTAGGAAGTTTTAAAATACTTTAAGAAAGTGTGGAATTGATTTGTTAAAAATCAGTCATATACAATGCAGGGTTAATAATATAAAAGAGGCGGTAAATAATTTTGAGCAAGCTGGTTTTCAAGTTGAATGGGGGAGAAATCCAAAAAATTCACTTAATGCGTTTATCTGGTTTGAAGAGGGTCCTTTTATTGAATTATTTGAAATGAAACGGTTTATGTTACCTATTGGTTTTCCATTAGGGCTCATCTATGGAGCATCAATGCGAGCGCGTTGGATGAAATGGATGGCACGACATGAAGGTTTGATCGACTTTGCTTTAGAAGGATCTAATGAAGAAACGGCTAAACAGGAAAATATAAATTTATTAAGGAGGGATTTAAATTATTTAGGAATTAGCACATCTAAAGTATTAAACGGAAGAAGGAGGAAACCGTCTGGAGAAGTGATAACATATGGTTTTTTCTCTTTAACTCCCAGTGAATTACCTTTTGTTGTTTCAGCTTATAGTACTCCACAAAGACCTAAGCATATTGATCATACTAATGGATCGAAGTATATTCAATCGATGTCAATTAATTGTACTGAAGGGGTTTTGGAAGTGTTGAATGAAATTTTGATAGATAATGTTACCTTAACTGTTACTATGGATCATGTCTGCAAAATAAACAGTATTACTATAAAGGGATTATCAGAAAAAATCGACACTAGATTACTCCATGGGGCAAATTTACTTACAGAAGCATCCATATTACAAGAGGAAAAGGTGAGGAATCCAAGTGAGACAAAATATGATGTATCTAAGAGACGAAATATTTAAATTAAAAGCACAAGGAATACAATTATGGACAAGCAATGGTAAATTAAATTTTCAGGGTGCAAAAGATCAATTATCTGAGGAGATAATGACCTTTCTACAAGCAAATAAAGCAGAGATAATAGAAGTGCTAGAATACGATAAACAAAATAATGTGTTTCCACTGACACCTATTCAATCTGCTTATCTATTAGGAAGTATGGATAGTTTCGAATATGGTGGAGTATCTAGCCATGTTTATATGGAACTCGAATACCCTCATCATATAGATCAAGAAAAGGTTGAACATGTATGGAAGTTATTAATAGATCGTCATGAAATGTTAAGAACAACATTTAGTCACAATGGATATCAAAGTATATTGAAAAAAACACCGAGAATAGAGATAGCTTATAAGGAATTAGAGGTCGATGGTGTTGATGATGATGAACAACTAAGTGTAATTAGGAAAGAGCTTGGTGATAAAACATATATACCAGATCAATGGCCATTATTTGATATCGCATTGAGCAAAAGAGTGCATGGAACAACAATGCATATTTCATTTGACTTTTTAATTGTTGATTGGACAAGTATTTGGATCTTACTAGAAGAGTTCGAGACGCTTTATTTTAATGATCATGTGACATTACCGGACAATAATTTTACCTTTAAAGAGTATGTACAGTTGGAAGAAATGAAGTATCAAAAAAAACATCAAGAGGATAAAAATTATTGGCATAACAGAGTAATGAAGTTGCCTACTTCTCCTACATTGCCAAAGTTACCATTATCTCAAGATGAAAAAGCTTTTGAACGACACTTTTTCCAATTAAATAAAAATGATTGGAATAAATTAAAATGTTCTATTTCTGCGAAAGGTGTAACTGCTACAAATGTTTTGTTCACGTTATATAGTGAATGTTTAGCTAAATGGAGTATAAATAAACACTTTATTATCAACCTTATTCTGTTAAATAGATTACCAGTTCATCCGGACGTAAATCGTATTATTGGTGATTTTACATCTATTAATTTAACTGAGGTTGACTTTAGTAATACACAAAGGACTTTTATTGATTATGTGAACCAAATTCAACAACAAATGTTTCGTGACCTAGATCATAGCAGCTTTTCAGGGGTAGAAGTGTTAAGGGAGATTACAAGGCAAAAGGGACAAGCACAGGCTTTTATGCCATTTGTTTTCACAAGTGCAATGAATCTAATTGATAATCATCGATTACAAGGGAAGATGAATGAATATGGTATTAGTCAGACACCGCAAGTGTTTATTGATTGCCAAGTGATGGACAATGATGATGGTTTGCGCGTGAACTGGGATGTGAGGAAAGGAGTTTTTCCGGGCAAGTTAATTCGAGATATGTTTTTGGTCTTTGAAACAGCTCTTTTACAATTAGTGCATGATGATAAGGCATGGGAATCAACTGCTTTAATAGCTTTGCCTGATGAACAATTGAAATGCAGGGAAAAGGTAAATAACACTCAAAATTTGAATTTGAAAAAATGTTTGTTGCATCAAGGTTTTTTTGAACAGGCTAGCTACCAACCTAATAGTATAGCAGTTATAGAAGGTGAAGTTCATTATTCATATCAAGAAATACAAAACAGGGTATTTAAACTAGGCACTTTACTTCAAAAGTATAAAATCAAAGAAGGAGATAAAATAGCAATTATTTCTGACAAATCGGTACATCAAGTTACGAGTGTGTTAGCGATATTATCATTGGGAGCAGTCTATGTCCCAATTGATAAGGCACAGCCAATCAGTCGTATCAAAAAAATAATTGAGCAAAGCCAAGTAACTGCCATTCTAGTTGATGACCTTGATCCACAATATCAGACATTACAACAACAATTAATCATGTGCAATCAGTTAGAAGGGGTTCAAGTATCACCATATGACGTTTATAAAGGTGATGCAGACTCGCTTGCTTACATAATTTTTACGTCTGGTTCGACGGGAGAACCAAAAGGTGTAGCTATGTCCCATGCAGGGGCAATGAATACAATCACGGATATCAATCAACGTTTCTCAATTACGAATAATGATCGTGTATTAGCATTATCAAAACTTCATTTTGACCTCTCTGTCTATGACATATTTGGTTTATTAAGTGTTGGCGGTACAATTGTTTATCCAAAACAAGGACATTTACATGATGCTCATTATTGGATTGAATGTATCAAAACGAAAAAAATAACACTGTGGAATACAGTTCCTGCATTAATGAAAATGCTTTTAGGTGTTGAAGAGATAGAGAATAAGAATATGGAGACGCTGGAGACAATTTTGTTGTCAGGAGATTGGGTACCGCCCAAAATGGTGAAACATTGTTTCGCTGTTTTCCCTGAAAGCTCTATCATTGCTTTAGGTGGTGCTACAGAGGCAGGAATCTGGTCAAATTATCATCTATGTCGTGAAAAAGATTTTGATAGAGAAATAATTCCATATGGATACCCCTTATCTAACCAACGTTATTATATTTTGGATGAACATTATGAAGATTGTCCGAATTGGGTTCGAGGAGAGTTGTATATTGGTGGCGACAGTCTAGCACAAGGGTACTATCAAAATCCCGAATTAACAAAAGAGCGATTTGTTTCTAACATTAAACAAGAAGATCTATATAGAACTGGTGATTTCGGACGATATATGGACAATGGTGAAATTGAATTTATGGGTCGTCTTGATAATCAAATAAAGCTACGGGGAAATCTAATCAACTTGGGAGAGGTAGAAGCATTATTAAATAAATATGAAAGTGTTGAAACAGCATGTGTCGTTGTACTTAACAATAGCCAGCTTTATGCAGTGGTTAAATTAATGGATAACGATAATCGTATAAATTTCCATAGGAATGATTTAATAGACTATCTCGCTGATTTACTACCTCAGTATATGATACCAGTAGACATATTTATTCTATCAAACCTTAAATTAAATACGAATGCTAAATTAGATCGTCACTATATAAAGAACCAGATAGAACAGTTAGTTGAGGAAAGTTCAATTGATGATGAAACAGAAGTAAAACAGGCCGAGAAACAAAACGAACTTGAGGCTATATTGATTGATTTTGCAAAAGAAGTGTTTGATGTGGAACAAATTCATGCTAGTAAAAACCTATATGATTATGGTGCAGATTCCTTAACGTTATCTCAATTAGCGGGAAAAATAAACAACTTCATTGAGAATGATAATCAATATCAAGAAATGACTTTCGACTTTATACTTAGGCAATTGTTAAATGATCCAGTAATTGAAACACTTGTACAAAAGTTAAATCACCGTGTAGAGGAGAGAGTAGAGGACACCAATCAAGTAGCAACATTAAACAATTCGCATTCAATAGGAATGTTGAAAGAGGAATCACACTCAAACGGTATGCCTTTACGAATTGTAGTACATGCAGGGTTAGGGACAATGAATGCCTTTAAATACTTAAATAAACATTTAGTAAAACAGGGTGTAGGAACGGTTATCAGTATATCAGTCCAAGATATTCAAAAGTATTTAGCTATTGATCCCTCGGTATTAATTGAACGGCTAGCAGATGATTATGTTTCACAAATATTAGATGAAAAACCAAGGCAAGTTCAACTAATAGGTTATTGTATGGGTGGATTTATAGCACTTGAAATGGCAAGAAGGTTGATGGAGAAAGAGATAGAGATTGTAGATTTCACATTAATTGATAGTGCTCCTGTTTTGTATGATATTGAAGATTCAATTCCTTTAGAATTAATTTTTATTACAAACTTTTACATTACGGTTGAAGATGTATACGAGGGTGTTACAAACAAAGATTTAATGGATGCCATCATATATGTTTTTTATAAAAATAATGAAAGGCTAGATGCATTAAGTCTTGAAGATTTAAAAACGGAAGAAAAGTATGAAAAGATATATCAATTTATGAAGAAACTATCAGATTTAAGCAGGGAGAATCGATTTAAAGATTACAGAGCTGCAATTGAACAGAAAACAGGGGAAATAATTCCCGATGAACTGTTAGAAGGATACTACAACGTTTATTTACAAAGCTTTAGAGGCTCAAAAGTACGCCCAATGGTTTACTTTGGAGACATTCGTTATCTTGTTGCAAAAGAAGAAATGGATTTTATTTTTACGGATAGACAGGATACGTTGAAATTTTGGAAGGAATTGTGTATTGGGAATTTTGAGGAAATACCAATCGAAGGAAATCATATTACATGTATAGAAGAAGACGAAAATGCTTTTAAAGTTGCCAACAAGTTACTCGAACCTATTAATAAACTTGTTGGAAGTAGTGATATTTATGAATGAAAAATCAATAGGAATTGTAGGAGCAACAGGACAAGTAGGTTCAGGAATTGTTGAAACCTTATTAAAAAATAACACGTATGAATTATTATTAGGTGGAAGAAAGATAGATAAGCTCAGAGAGAAGTACGGAAAAGAGTCCGAACCCATTAAATATCAAACGGTTGATGTCTTTGATGAAAAAAGCATTCTCTCTTTCTGTGGCCAATGTGATTTGGTTATTAATGCTGTTGGCCCTTCTTCGCTTGTCCTTGATCGAGTTGCAAATGCTTGTATGTTAACGAATGTAGATTATATCGATGTATCTGGAGATAAAACAATGAAAATGGCGATAGAAGAATCTATCACAAAGTATGATAGTAATATATCTCTAGTGATTTCAGCAGGGGTCTATCCAGGATTGACAGAAATGTTTTTAGCATTTTTATTACAACAAAATAAAGAACCTATCGATAATATAAGTTCTTATTTTGCTGGTAAAGGTAATTTTTCTGAAACAGGGGCATATGACATTATATCAAGCCTAGAGAATGATGAAGGATATGGGATGACCTATTACTGTCAAGGTGAAACGAAGAAATTAACATCCGGACTAGGAAGTCCTGTCAATTTACCATCTCCGTTTCATCAAGTATATACCTTACCGGTGATTAGTGAAGAGTTTATGGAATGTTTAAAAGACTTTAGGGTTGTAAATGCCTATTTTTATAACACATTTCCTACTTCTAAAATGTTATCTGATTTTATTATGATAAAAGCAATGCAACAATTTAAGACTGAAGCGGAAAAAAGAGGTTCTGCCCGTCGTTTAGTTGACAATTACGAAACTCAAGACAAATATCAAGGATTTATTATTTATATCGTTTGGGATGAAAAAGGAGCGAAAAAAACAACATGGTTACAAAGTAATGCAAATTGGAATTATTGTTCTGGTATCATAGCCGCTATTACAGCTATGCAAATGCTAGATATAAATCTAACAAATAAACGAAGGTGCCATTATGCTCAATCAATTGTAAACATTGAAGCGCTTTTTAAACATTTATTAAGCACAGATTATATTTCAATCATTAATTGATAGAAATCGGCAGAGGAGAATTCGTGTGAATGCAGAAAAACTGAAAATTATTAACATGACTCAAAGTTATGTACAATCGTATATCGTTTATGTCTCTGTAGAATTAGGAATATTTAATGCGCTATTTACAGAAAACATGACTACTCACCAGCTTGCTGAGAAGCTACATATTTCTGAGTCACTACTAAAGCGCTTTATGAAGGTTCTTACTGCAATGGATTTCGTACATCAAAAGAACGAAATGTTTCATTTAAGTTCACTTGGAAAACTGTTATCACAACATAGCGATGAATCTATGGAATCAATAATCCTCTTTAATGGCAGGGTATGTATGAAAGCATGGAGCTTTTTTCTTGAAGGTATGAAAATGAATAAATCACCAATTGAACTAATGGAGGGGGAGGCTTTCTTTGAGACAAACTCCGTAAGCAATCATAGATTAGATACATTTAATCAAATGATGCGTCAATCTAGTTCACAACTTAATTTGGATACATTATTCCAAACAAGAAATATAGTTGATGTCAAGCGAGTAATTGATATAGGAGGTGGTGCGGGGGATGTAATTGTAAAGTTTTTAAAAGGTTTTTACCGTGCTGAAGGAATCGTCCTTGATAAGACTTATATAAGAGAAGAAGCTGAACGAACAATCGAGATGCATGGTCTAACAGGACGTTGTCGATTCATTGAAGGTGATTTCTTTTTACCGATTGAAAATAAATCGGATGTTTATATATTATCAAGGATTCTTCATGATTGGGATGATCATCATGTAAATGTAATATTAAGAAATGTTGCGGAAGTAATGACAGATAAAAGTGTATTGTTTGTGATTGAAAAATTATTACCCGAAGAAGTTAATAGACAAACATTGCCTGCTTTTTTAGAAGACATGCATATTTGGGCAATGTGTAACGGCAAGGAGAGAACCGAAAAGGAATATGCAGAGTTATTTCGACAAGACCATTTATATATTAGTAAAAAGCATTTACTAGATTCAAATATTGTCATATTGGAGGTAAAAAAAGATGTACAATCTGCAGATGAAGGATATGGTTACGAAATTTGTGGATCATTATGAAAATGCTGGCTATCTTGAACCAATCTCTTTAGCTGATGCATTGAAAAGCTGGGCTGATCAGTACAAAAGTGAAGTTGCGCTGGTAGATCAAACTGGATTCTTAACTTATGAGGAGTTATATCGATCAGCAAATTTATTAGGACAAGGATTGTTATCTAAAGGTATAAAAAAAGGGGATAATGTACTCGTTCAATTACCTAATAGTATGTATTTTATAAAAATATGTTTTGCATTATTTATTATTGGTGCGAGACCTGTTTTATTACTGCCAACTCATCGAGAAAAAGACATTGTGAATATAGCTAAATTAATGGAACCAGCTGCGATGGTCATTCCATCATCATTTCCTGGCAATGATTATAAGGTGATGGCTGTGAAGGTAGCAAAAGAACAGCCTAGTATTAGTTTAATTATTACAGATAGATTTGATGATAAGTTTACTTCTCTACAAAGTATGGAGATGGAATTAGACATGCAACATCATGATTTGATGGAACACCAGTCATCTTATAAAGATATAGCTCTATTTTTACTTTCAGGTGGTACAACAGGAATACCTAAGGTTATTCCCAAGCTACATACATCTTACTTATATAATGCTAAAGCTGCAGCCGAACATTGTAATGTGACACAATGTAGCGCCTATCTTGCTGTGCTATCAATTGCACATGATTATCCCCTATGTTCACCAGGGGTATTAGGTACTTTAAGTAAAGGAGGGAAAATTGTACTAAGTACTACGAGTACATTCGATGAAGTATTGTGGTGGATAGAAAGGGAGCGTATCACTTTCACATCAATCGTACCAGCCATTGCAAAATTATGGATGGAATCCTTAGCCTTGGAAGAAGAAGCGGATTTATCATCTATGGAATATATTTTATTAGGTGCTGCTAAGTTGGAAAAACCATTAGCACTTCAATTAATGAAACAATTTGATTGTCAATTAATACAAGGTTATGGCCTTGGTGAAGGAATTACATGTTTCACTTCACCAAATGATGATCTTCAAACTATTATTTCAACTCAAGGTCGACCGATTTCTAAAGGGGATGAATTTAAAATAGTTGATGAGGAAGGTGATGAAGTTCCTCTTGGTGTAGCAGGTGAACTTATTCAAAAAGGCCCGTATACATTTTTAGGTTATTATAAATCACCTGAAATCAATATGGAGAGTTTTACTAAAGATGGTTTTTTAAAAACTGGGGATAAAGCAAGGGTAACGGATGAGGGTAATATTCAAATTTTAGGAAGAGTAAGGGAACAAATTAATCGAGCTGGTGAAAACATTATACCGAGTGAAATAGAATCGTACATGCTTGAACATGAAGAAATAAAAGAAGTCTCTGTTGCCGGTGTACCGGATGAAGAATTAGGTGAACGGATATGTGCATTTGTTGTAAAAGAGGATAAAGACAGTAATTTATCTTTGACTGGACTGTGTAAATTTTTGATAGGGATCGGTGTTGCAAATTATAAACTACCTGATCAATTAATCCATGTAGAAGCTATACCATATATTAATATCGGTAAGTCTGACAAGAAAAAACTGATTTCTGAATATATAGAGTAGGAGGGACTCAATTGGATCAACAAGGTATATTACTAAAATGGCAAGCTTTTCGAGGTACAGTATGTGATATGTTGAATCATGGCGAGGAAGTAGCAGATGATGAAAATTTGCTTCATATGGGATTGTCGTCTATTCAAACGATGAAACTAATAAATGTCAGTAAAAAACTAGGTTATCGATTGTCTTTTGAACAATTGGTAAAAAAACCGTATTTAAAAGATTGGCAACAACTATTTACGGAAGAATCATTAATGACAGAACCCATACCCCATAAAGTTAAAAAAGATAGTGTGAATATGTATCAACCTTTCCCATTAACAGAAGTTCAGCATGCTTATTGGGTAGGTAGATATGATGGTCAGTATCTAGGAAATATAGGATGCCATGGTTACTTAGAGATTAATGTTCAGCATATAGATACAGATCGATTAAATGTTGCTTGGAAGAAACTACAAGAACATCATCCTATGCTAAGGTCCATTTTTACAGAGGATGGAAAACAATATATTTCAGCAAAGTCTCAAGCAAGTCCCTTAATTATCCATGACTTTCGAATGGCCAATGAGCAACAAATAATAGGCCATTTAGAAGAAATGCGCAATCAAACCTCTCATAGATTGCTGCGGATTGAAGAAGGGCAAGTAGCAGAGTTACAAATTACGCTGCTTCCAGAAAATAAAGGGCGATTGTTTTTTGATATTGATCTTTTAGTAGCAGATGTTCAAAGTTATCAGATTATATTAAGAGATTTGGTAGCACTATATAATAGAAATTCCCAACCTAAAGCTCCACTAGAATGGAACTTTGCTTCATATTTGGCTAGAAAAAATAATGAAAACAATGAAGTAGAAGAGGCAAAGGCTTATTGGACAAAAAGGTTAGAAACATTACCAACAAAACCACTATTGCCTGTTTCCAATAAGTCCGAAATCAAATCTACATTTAATCGCCGTTCTTTCCTTTTAAATAAGGAGTTATGGGAGAAGTTACAACATCATTCTTCTAAAGCCGGGGTCACGCCAGCTATGGTACTGTTAACTATTTATAGTCTTGTGCTGAATAAATGGTCTGAAAATAATCACTTTTTGATAAATATACCCTTATTTAATCGCCATTCAACTGATGAATTAAATATTGAAGATGTAGTGGCTGACTTTACAACTTTACTTTTATTAGAGGTTAATTTAAAAGAACAAAGAACATTTTTGCAAGATGTGCAAATGATTCAAGCACAATTTCATCAAGATATGCAACATACAGCTTATTCAGGTGTAGATGTGCAAAGGGATTTTAATCGCAAGTATGGAGGTGAACAACAAATTGCACCAATTGTTTTTTCATGCAATATTGGTTCACCTTTATTAAATGAAGAATTTGTAAAAGTGTTTGGTGATATTCATTATATGATTTCACAAACACCACAAGTATGGTTAGATTTTCAAGTGTTTGAGCAGGATAATGGTTTATTATTAATCTGGGATAGTTTAGATGATATTTTTAGTCCACACATATTAGATGAAATGTTTGCAAGCTTTACACAGACTCTTGAGTTTATATTGAAGGAGGAGAAATGGACAACTCCTTTAACAATTCCTATAAAAGATCAACTTAATAGTAGAAAAAATGTGTTAACAGAAATGGATATTCAACCTACTAGTTTGCATGCACCGTTTTTTGAAAGAGCTGATCGACATCCCGATGATATAGCATTAGTTGTTCCTTCTACTAATATGTCGATAACCTATGGTGATCTAAAGAAAAAAGCACTTAGTATCGCACATTATTTAAAAAGCACTGGTATAGAAAAAGGTGATACCATAGGAATATTGATGGAACGAGGGATCAATCAAATTGCTGCTATATTTGGTATTTTAGCAGTTGGTGCTGTATATGTTCCAATTGGTTTAAAGCAACCATTGTCGAGGAGAAACAAGATCTATGATGCAGCAAATATAAGTGTTGTTCTGACGGATCAACTTCAATTGGACGACGGCTACGGTGTTTCTTATTTACAGTTTGCCGAGGCGGAACAATCTTGGCCTAGTAATGGAGTTACATATGATCCGAATTCCACGGCATATATCATTTTCACTTCAGGCTCAACAGGTATGCCGAAAGGTGTAGAAATGACTCATGAAGCTGCGTGGAATACAATTTATGCTGTTAATCAATTAAATGTAATTGATTCTAGAGATAGCGTTTTAGCAGTTTCGGCTACTGAATTTGATCTATCTGTATACGATATATTTGGATTACTTGCAGTTGGCGGTAAACTCATTTTACTTCATGAAGATGAAGTTCGTAGTGCTAATAAGTGGCTGCAGTATATTGAAGAATTTAATGTAACACTGTGGAATTCCGTCCCTATTTTATTTGAGATGTTATGTGCAGAACTAGAACATGAAGACAAAACACTTCCATCGATCAGGAAAATTTACCTCTCAGGGGATTGGATAAAACCAGATTTAGTAAAACAAATGAAAATAAAAACACCTAATGGGAAATTTACAGCAATGGGAGGAGCAACTGAGGGAGGAATATGGTCCAATTATTATAAAGTAAATAATAATGAAATAAGTGATTCCGATAGTATTCCATATGGCTATCCTTTACCAAATCAAATGTATCGTGTGGTTAATGAAAGAGGTGAAGATTGCCCAAATCAAGTAGCAGGTGAATTATGGATTGGGGGCAAAAGTATTGCAGAAGGTTATAAAGGAAATAGACTACAAACAAAAAATCAGTTTGTGTGTGTAAATGGTGAAAGATGGTATCGGACTGGTGACTACGGTAGATACTCAAATAGAAATATTATCGAATTTTTAGGTCGTAAAGATGAACAAATCAAGGTGAATGGACATCGCATTGAATTAGAAGAGATAGAAAGAAGTTTGAAGTGTAATAACAATATTAAAGATGCGGTTGTAATGGCAAATAAACAGAAAAATGGTAATACGCTTCATGCTTTTATTACTACAGAAGGATATGGAGATATTTTTAGGATTAACGCAACTTCATCTGATATACCTAAGCTGATACAAAATGTGATGACTTCTATAGAAAATGGTATGAGTGATGAGCATCACATAGAACAGCAGGACATAAATCGATCGTTTAGGAGAGAGATTGATCAACTCACTTGCTACGGTATCACCTTCATCATACAGCAATTGGACTTTCCGCTTCAACAAGGAAAGATTTATGATGTAAATCAGCTCTTGGAAGCAAGAAATGTAGATATTAAATATACTGATCTTGTTCATCAATGGTTTAGATTTATGCATAAGTTTAATTTAGTATCTACAACAGACAATATTATATATGAAAACATATGTGATTTATTTAATTTCAAGGCACCGTCCCTATTCAATTATCCAAAACTTAAAGAATTCAGTACTTCTTTTATAGAGAAGGGACAAGCAATTGTGAATGGGGAATTGGCAGCAACAGAACTATTATTTTCCGAAGGTATGTTAACGCCAATGGAAGTTATGCGTGAAGAACCAGGCGCTCTGAAAAGTAATCAAATTCTGACCACATTCATTCACCAGATTAGCTCTGTTAAGCAAAAGTGGAAGCGTCCATTGAAAATTTTAGAAATAGGTGCAAGGAATTATGCATTTACAGAAGAGATTGTTCATCATTTGGAAGGAATTGATTTTCAATACACGATTACAGATCATTCTATGTATTTTAAAAATGAGTTCACGGGCATACTTTCAGAAAATATTGAATTTGCTATCTTAGATCCTACAATGGATCCTATTTTGCAAGGTTATCAACGGAATAAATATGACATTATTATTGCCAATAATTCTTTACACAGAGTGGAAAATATACCGAAATCTATGATGTTTATTGAACAATTATTAGATGCGGATGGTTTAATGATTGTAGCTGAAAATACACATAATCATAGTTTGCAACTTATTACAACAGGATTTGTAGAAGAAGGTTTTACTCAATTTGAAGATGTGAGAAAGGAAGTTTGTCAACCGTTATTATCTGATGATGAATGGTTAGAAGCTTTTAACGGCTCAGGATTTTCAAATATGAAAGTGATCAATCAATCTCAACTGTATTCTCATCATATTTTTATTGCCCAATCATCAGCAGTGAAAATTCAACTCGACCAAAAGAAGTTAGAGGACGAATTAAAGGAACAATTGCCAGATTATATGATTCCCAAAAACGTAACTATGTTACTCAAAATGCCTATCACGAATAATGGGAAATTAGATCGAAAACTATTGAAAACAAGCATTCAATTCGCTGTTAATGTATCGAATGAAGCAACACGTCCAATGAATGCTTTAGAACTAAAAATAGCAAATATTTGGAAAGCATTTTTAAATAGGCAAGATATTTCTTTAGAAGATAACTTTTATCAACTTGGTGGTGATTCATTAATTGCTACACAACTTAATAGCCAACTGCGGAAGGAATTAAAGGTGCCAACTTCTTTGGAAGCTATCTTTAAATATCCTAAGTTTAGTGATTTTGCAGATCATATATCGAAAAATAGTAAGGTAGGAGAAAAGAATAATGAAGATACAGATTCAGTTTCTTTCACAAAAATACAAAAAGACACAACTGAGTTATATGAGCCATTTCCATTAACAGATATTCAGCAATCTTATTGGTTGGGAAGAAATAATGTTTATGATTTAAGTAATGTTTCAGCTCATTGTTATTTTGAACTTGCATGCGGAAAATTGGATATGGAAGCAGTAACTGTTGCGTGGAACAAATTAATTCGTCGTCATGAAGTTACGCGGACTGTTGTTCACGACAATGGCTTATCCCAGCAAATAGTAAGAGAAGTGCCGGATTATAAAATTAGGATACATGATTACAGAGAACAAGAACAAGCAGACTTTGATAAGGGAGTGCTTTCAACTAGAACTAAAATGGCACAGCGGCAATTTGATGTAAGTAAATGGCCTTTATTTGAGATCGAAGCAAGCTTGAGTCAAGATCAATCAACACGATTACATGTTAGTTTTGATAATACGATATTTGATGGTTATAGTATTTTTCTGTTATTTGATGAGTGGTATAAATTATACAAAGATCCAAACCTAACTTTACCAAGTATTAATATTAGTTTTAGAGATTATGCCATTGCGCTTGCGGATTTGAAAAAATCTTCTCAATATGAAATGGATAAACAATATTGGGAAAGTCGTATTCGAATGTTACCGCCTGCACCTGAGTTACCATTAGTAAAACATTCGAATAAAGTAGTAGAACAAAAATTTACTCGATATCAGTCCGTTTTAGCAAAAGAAAAATGGAAGTCGATTAAGCAGTTGGCACATCAATTTAATTTAACACCTTCAAACGTAATTATGACAGCTTATGCTGAAGTTTTAGGAAGGTATAGCAAACAACAACATTTTACATTAAACTTAACGCATTTTAATCGTCTCCCTTTACATGCAGATGTAGATAAATTAGTAGGAGATTTCACATCATTAGTGTTGGTGGAGATGGATCATTGTCAGACAAATAATTTTATTATGCGTTGTCAAGATACACAAAAACAATTGTTACAAGATCTTGAACATACACTTGTTAGTGGAGTGGAAGTCCAAAGAATGCTGAGAAAAGACAATAATCATTTTAATGATGCTATTATGCCCGTAGTATTTACAAGTGGGATAGGTGTAAACAAGGATCATTTAGCAGATATATCGTACTTAGGGAAAATAGTCTATGGTGCTTCACAAACACCGCAAGTTTGGTTAGATCATCAAGTATTCGAGCAGGACGGTGAACTTATATTATCTTGGGATGGTGTGGAAGAATTATTCCCTAAAGGTCTTCTTGAAGAGATGTTTGATGTTTATACTGAATTATTAGATCGTTTAAGCCAAGGTATTGATGCATGGCAACAATCCTCTTCTTTAATTGTTTTACCAGATTACCAACAAAGAGAGGAGATACATCAAGCTTCTATCATAGAGCCTTCTGAAGATACATTAGTTAGTCTAATAGAGAAACAGTTTATGGTTAATGGAAGCAATACAGCTATAATTGATTCTTCTCATACGGTGACATATGCTGATCTGGATGAAATGTCTAAAAATATAGCAAATTCGCTAAACCAAAATCAGGCAGGGCTTGTATTGATATTAATGGAAAAAGGTTGGGAGCAAATTGTTTCAGCAATAGGCATTATGAGAGCAGGTGCTGCATATTTACCGGTAGATGTGGATACGCCAATTGATCGGTTATATCAAATGATCGAGCAGGCACAGGTCGACAGTATCATTACAACACGGTCATTATATGATCAATATTGTCATTTAGATATGAATGTTTATATGGTTGATGAGCTTCTGATTACTAGTAAGGAAAAACTATTACCACTTAGAACAATAAACCCAGATGATTTGGCTTATATTATCTTTACATCAGGTTCTACTGGAAAGCCTAAAGGGGTTGAAATCACGCATGGTAGTGTTGTGAATACGATTCAGGATATTAATAAGCGCTTTGACGTAACAAGTTCTGATCGAAGTATAGCTTTATCGAACTTTACATTTGACTTATCAGTTTATGATGCATTTGGTTTACTATCTGCTGGAGGTGCTATAGTTATACCCGATGTTCAAAAGTTAAAGGATCCAGAACATTGGTTAGAGTTATTGCATAAATATCAGATTACTATATGGAATACGGTTCCTACTTTTATGGAAATGTTAGTAGATTACCATAAAACAGCTAGTCTTTTCGCCAGTCAAAATCATTACTTAAAGGTGATTCTTTTAAGCGGTGATTGGATTCCACTAAATCTGCACGATCGGATAACGAATGTTTTTGGAGAAGTAAATGTTGTTAGTTTAGGAGGGGCAACAGAATGTTCTATTTGGTCTAACTATTATGTCATAGATTCAGTACAAAACAATTGGAAGAGTGTCCCGTATGGTAAATCATTATCACATCAGCAGTTGTATGTATTAAATCAACGTTATGAAGAGAGTCCTGTATGGATAAGTGGCGATTTATATATTGGTGGAACAGGTTTATCAACAGGGTATTGTAATGATACGGATAGAACAAAAGAACATTTTATAAACCACCCTATAACTGGTGAACGTATTTACAAAACAGGAGATCTAGCTAGATATCTTCCTGATGGCAATATTGAATTTTTAGGTCGAGACGATTCGCAAGTGAAAATAAATGGTCACAGAATAGAATTAGGTGATATAGAAGCTAGTATCCGTAAAGTGCCTATCGTCGAACAAGCCGTAGTTCTGAAGCAAGATGATAATCTCATTGGTCATCTAAAACTGCATGAACAAAACAATAATAAGCTTATGCAAACATTAACTACAGATACCCAGATGATTCGAGCGATAGAAACAGTCAAAAGTGAACTTGAAGAATTAGTGCCAACATATGATACACAAGAACTCACAGGATATACAGCCTCAATTGAATGGCTTAGTGTCGGTATGATGTATTTAGATCTGTATGCTTTGAGGATTTTTAAAGCAGAAGGACAAGAGGTAATGAAGCAGGAAGTAAAGGGTTCCGTGATAAGTGTGTACGGATCCTTGATGGAGTATTGGTTGGACTATCTCGTTTATTATGGTTTTATTGCAGAGAAAGATGCTGGTTATGTTGTTAACTATAGTAAAGATAGTGCTCTACATTATATGAATGATCAGTTGAATGATATCTATCGTGGTGGGACAGAAGAATCCTTCCAGCAGTTGAAGGAGCAGCTCATCGCTTCACAAGATGCACGTCTAAAGATATTAAAAGGAGAACAATTAGCAAAGGCTTATTTACTAGAATCACAAGGTTTTTTAACGCCTGAACAATTAGGACAATACAATTTGCTGAGTCGCTATACAGAAAAGTTAGTAGGAAATATGCTAGAAGTATTAGCTAAGTCATCTTCAAAGTTGAATGTATTAGAACTTGGTACAAGAACCGGACAAGGGACAGATCAATTTGCGAAAATATTGAAGAACATTGATGAGTACACCTATTCCGATGAATCAAAGGATTTTTTAAATAGAAAAAAAGCTGTATCAACCCAAAAGCATGTGAAGTATCAACAATTTGATTTTAATCGTCCACCTGATAACCAACATTTCAGTTTGCATCATTATGATGTGATCATTGCTGAAAACACGCTACACCGAAGTCAACATTTGAATAACACAATGACTTATTTAAAACGTCTATTAAAACCAGGTGGTACGATTCTATTAACTGAAAACGTGCAAAATAATGCTCTTTTATTAATCACAGTAGTATTTTTTGAAGAGGGTTATCAGCAATTTAAAGACTTTAGACGTTCTAAAAAGCTGCCATTACTTAATCGCGAAACATGGCAAAAACTATGGAAAGATGAAGGTTATAAAAGTTTATTGGAATGGCCTTCAAGTGAGAGGAAATGGTTAGGAGAACACATGATGATGGTGCAAGGACCAGAAGAAATTAAGTCATTATCGCTTGATACATTTTCAGAGGAAGTGAACAACATTATTCCTAAATATATGTGTCCAAATCATTATTTTGTTCATGATACCTTTCCAATTACAGCCAATGGAAAGGTAGACCGTCAACACTTAATGCAATATAAACCTATTCATTTTTCAGATGTCGTTGAGAAGGGGAAACAGGCGGAGTCTTTAGAGGAAAAGGTCGTTGTTAAAGTTTGGGATGAAATATTAGAAACAAAATACGGAAGTGTCAAAGATAATTTCTTCGAGCAAGGCGGCGATTCCCTAAAAGCTATTAGGATGATTAATGCACTTGATGAACAAGGTTATACATTAACATTAGAAAAATTATTTTTGCAACCGACCATTGAAGGATTAGCTGCAAATCTTACAGGAACTCATCATTACCATGATGGAGAGAAGACACAAGTTAGTGGAACGTTGTGATAGAAGGGGGGAGCATGCCAGAAATAGTTAATGGATGAAATGAAACGCTCCCCTAGCATTTGATATTTTTAACTTTTTAGAAGTGTTTGAAGGGAGAGTGAACAATTGAAACGAAGGCTACGTGTACTTGTATGTGGCACAAGATTTGGTCAGTTTTATTTAGAGGCAATAAAGAATTCGCATCAATTTGATTTAGCTGGCATTTTAGCTCAGGGAAGTAAACGATCATATTTATGTGCTCGCATTTATGATACTAATTTATATTCTGATATAAGAGATATACCTAAAGACATTGACATTGCTTGCATTGTTGTTCCTTCAAGTATTATGGGAGGTTCTGGTACAGCACTTGCTATGGAATTTATGAAAAAGGGTATTCATGTTTTAATAGAACAACCTGTACATTATCAAGATTTAATTGAATGTTATCGTATGGCAAAAGAATATCATGTAAAGTTTATTGTCGGTGACTTATATGTAAACTTACCTTATGTTAATAAATTTATTGGCATTGCACAAAAAGTAATGAACAAAGAAACACCAATTTATCTTAATATTGACATGGCTACCCAAGTTTCATTTCCATTAACACATATATTAGCCAAGTTGTTTGGGAACTTACAACCGTGGGAAGTGAATGGAGAGATTTCCGGTAATAGGCCATTTCAAATGATGTCCTTAACGATAAAAGGTGTCCCAACAACAATAAGGGCACAAAATCAAGTAGAAATATCTGTCTCTGATAGCTATATGCATCTGATGCACCAAATAACACTAGGCTTTGATAGTGGCAAGTTAACACTTTTTGATACTAATGGTCCAGTCATTTGGACACC
This sequence comes from Pseudogracilibacillus sp., assembly GCA_026169505.1. Classification (GTDB taxonomy): domain Bacteria; phylum Bacillota; class Bacilli; order Bacillales; family Amphibacillaceae; genus Pseudogracilibacillus. Next base: position 13,342 of record JAPFCO010000052.1, on the reverse strand, counting down.
AAGAATGCAAATGCCTAATATTACTATTATTCCTAGAGATTTGGAACAATCGACTTCTAATTCACTAACAACACCAGTGATAGAAGATTTTGCACCAAATCATAAGACGACTTATCAAGAAGTTCTTACAAAGAGTTGGCCATCCGCTATTTTAGAGGATATGGAGAAATTACGTAACTTTATTAGTAATGACATCAAATCAATAGAAATGACAAAAAAGGGTCAACATATTATTCAAGCAGCACAGTTGTGGAGCGATATAACAGGTACATTGGGATATCCAAATGATTACAGGAGGATGGATCAACCGTTTTTAAATATGGAAGAAATAAAAACACAATTTAGGAAAGAGCAATCTATTGCAATACAGTATGAACTATTAACGATAGATAGTGTTCAGCAATTGGTGACGAAATTTAATGAAGTCTGTTTAAAAACGATGTTATTCGAATTACAAAAAAATAATATGTTAAATATAAGCGGCAAGGTCTATTCGTTTGACGATATGGTTGTTTCGATCAATGTACCCGAATATTTTCAATTTGTGCTCAAAAGATGGTTATCAGCACTGTCAGATCATGGCTATATTATACGTCTTGATGCTGGTTATGTTTTAAACTCTCCAATCTTGTCGTCTAATAAAGTAGAATATGATTGGCAGAAAATTAAGTCACTATGGTCAGATTTGTTAGTACCGGAGAAAGTAATGGACTATTTTTATCATCATGCTCAATTATTAGGTGATTTATTAATAGGGAAACAATCAGCAGTACAACTTCTATTCCAAAATGGAGATGTGGATATAGCAACTGCCTTATATAAAGATACGATGATTGCTTACTATCTTAATAGAGAAGTCGTTAAAACTGTTATAACACATGTTACAAGAAAAAAAGAGATCCATTTATTAGAAATTGGAGCTGGTACTGGTGCCACATCTATCGGGATTATTAAGGCCATTAAAGAAAATCAGTTACAAAAAAACATAAAACGTTATATATTTAGTGACATCTCTAGTTATTTTATAAATAAAGCCAAAAAGACATTTCATCATGTAAATTGGTTGGAGTTCATGAAATTGGATATAGAAAATGATCGAGATGTGGCATGTATTGAGAAAGGTTCCCAAGATATTATTCTAGCAGCGGGAGTGTTAAATAATGTTAAAAATACGAGAGATGTTTTATTAAAGCTTAAATTATTATTAAATAATGACGGGATTGTCATAATAACAGAAGCAGATGGTGAATCACTGCAAATGCTTATTTCGCAAGTGTTTATGATGGAGCCTGCTGATGATATAAGGAAAGAGACATTTTCAACCTTTTTAACCACATCACAGTGGTTAGAAATATTTGGTGAGGTAGGTTTCAAATGTTATACAGTACAACCCGATAAAGGACACAAATTATATCCGCTAGGACAACGATTATTTGTGTTAAAGAAAGTGTAAGGAGGAAGTTGTCATGGATATAAAAGTATGGATTCCCTTTTCTTGTGATAACCTCGCTAAAGTTAATGTATTTTGCTTTCATCATGCAGGTGGATTAGCTTCAGCTTATAAAGATTGGGTGTCAGAATGTAAACAATTAAATATCTATAGTATGGAACTGCCGGGAAAAGGAACTAGGATGGCTGAAGCGCCTATTTTAACTATCGATGAATTAACGGAGCAAATCGCAAAAGCTATTGAAAGCATATCGGTGGATAAAAAGGTAGTCTTATATGGACATAGCATGGGTGCCGCAATCGCATTTACAGTTGCGAACTATCTTGAAAAAAATACAGACATACAACTACAATTATTAATAGTAGCAAGTCGTCAAGCACCACAGTGTAAAGGCAAGGATAGATACCATTCAACAATGGCGGACCATTATTTAATACAAGAATTACAGCGTTTAGGTGGAACACCGCAATATATATTAGAGAATCAAGAGTTTCTTCAGTTTATAATACCTTCTATAAAAAAGGATTATAGGTTACATGAGTCTTTTTCTTATAATGGACAAAAATTAAACATGCCGATTATTGCTCATTATGGTGATAATGATCCTGATCTTACAGCGTTAGATATGTTGCCTTGGCAAGAGGTTACAAATAATAAATGTACTATTAAAAAATTTCAAGGTGGTCACTTTTTCTCTAATGAATTAGGAAATGCTTACTTTAATAAAATAGAAGACATGATCATGGATCATCATGTTAATGTGCTATGAATGTTCGCCAACTAGTTAATGTTTATATATGCAAAACAGGTGATAACCATCATCATGACTCCAATCTTTTTAAACAATATATTTTAAATAGGGAAACAGGATTAACTAACATCCAACTTGATTATGGTTCGTATGGAAAGCCGTATTTAAAAGTTCCAGGGTGGACGAATGTACAGTTTAATATATCCCATTCTGGAAGTTATCTGGTGGGAGCAGTTGCATTTGACGTTTATCTAGGGATTGATATTGAATATATCAGCCCAATTGATTTTGACTGTATTGAATATTTTATGAATGAAAAAGAAATAGTACGGTTTAATAAACTTAGAAAAGAAGAAGCTAAGTTACATTATTTCTATACGATTTGGACGTTAAAAGAAGCTTATTCCAAAATGATAGGTATGGGATTAAACATGAATCTCACAGAAGTAAGTTTCACTCAGGAAAACCAGCAATTTAAACCTTCATCTGGGAAATTATTTTGTGAAACCATGATTGTTGATCATTTATATCGTCTATCTCTTGTTAGTAGTAAAATGGTGGAAATAAATCTAGTTACTATAAATCGAAATGTATTAGATTAAACACCATCATACCATTTCATATATGAGGTGAAGCAATGAAGAAAGTAAAATTATCCGAACTTTTTAATAGTTTTAGAAAAGAAGACACCTTATTTAAGACACCAGAAAAACTATTGCTTTGTAAAGAAGAGAACCAAAAAAAATTTAGCATATCATACAACCTCTCATCAAAATGGCAAGATGAAGTGAGTGCACTTCAAAAGCAGTATAACGGACAAATGATCATTGGTGCGATTCCATTTGATAGTCGTACAAAAGCAACCATTATTGTTCCCGAGAAACTTATGTATTACCAGAATTCTGATTTTATAGATGATTTACAAATTAAAAATCAGTCTTCAACGATAATACAAGATACAGATATACCTGAAAGACATCAATTTAACGAAATGATTCAACATGCTATCCATTATATTAATGATCAACAATTCAATAAAGTAGTTTTAGCAAGAATATTAAACCTACGTTTGGAAGCCGAGCCACAAGTCTCGGCATGGTTAACAAACTTAATAAAGAAAAATAAACATGGTTATATTTTTTCAATTGGGACAGATTATCATCGTTCTCTAATTGGAGCAAGTCCGGAATTACTAGTTAAAAAGGAAGGTAAAATGGTTACGATTAACCCTTTAGCAGGTTCACGAAAATTAACATGGAATAAGGAGAAAGACGCTGAATTAGAAATGGAATTGTTGCACTCTAAAAAGGACTTACATGAACATAAAATAGTTGTAGATTTTATGTGTGAGCGGTTATATCCTTATTTAAGTGATATTGATTTTAATGAAGAGCCAGATACTCTTTATACAGACACGATGATTCATTTATCTACTGTTATCAAGGGAGAAGTTAAAAACGATTCCATTAGTTCGTTAGATTTAGCTGCATTGTTACACCCTACGCCTGCAATATGTGGAGAACCACAAAAACAATCTCTCGATTTCATACAGAAGATAGAGCCATTTAATCGAGGATATTATACTGGTTTAGTTGGGTATATGGAGGGTAATGGTGATGGAGAATGGGTAATCACCATTCGTTGTGCGGAAATAAAGGATAAAGAGATAACATTGTTTGCAGGAGCTGGAATTGTTAATAGTTCCATACAGAATAGTGAGTATAATGAGATTTCCGGGAAATTCACAACCATTTTGAACGCAATGGGGCTTAATGAGTCGTTTTAAAAATATGGTGTAGAAATTGAATATCATTTTAGAAAGTAATCAGTCTATATTTAAAAGAGATTTGTTGAAAAAGTGGAAAATAACTGCTAGGTGATTTGAATCAAAGAGATTGGTCTTCGGACGATATTGAGAAAAAGGTATTATTTTTCAGCAAATAATTAATGGTATTAGTATAAAGAAGGCTGATGTTAAATGGCATTATTAAACTTGGATTAATTTGGAATGTACTTACATTATTAACGGTTGTAGGACTTGGAGCTAAATAATAAACAACATTTAGAAATGTTGTTTATTTATTATAAATTATAGTTCAAATGATCATAAACAATATGAACTTATTAAGGATGAACTTAAATAGTATAAGAATGTTAATCATGATAGAAAGGATAAGAATATGATTACTTTAACGATAGAAGAAATCGAAAAAATAAAACTCAATCACCAAAGAAAAACAATCAGTAAATTTGAAGAATATATTCAATCTAAAAATCTAAAAAAGGAAAGAATACGTTCTAAAGATCCCGCTGTTGCAAGAATGTTTGCTTCGTTTAATCGATCATAGTTTGGAGAGAATGAAATTTCAGGTTGTAAAGCAAAAGTAGTATTATTAACTAAAGATAATAAGTATGAAGCAATGATACCTACTGCTATGATAATTATAAAATCACTAGAAACCAATGGAATTAAGCCTATAATTGCTTGTCTTGTCTTTTATCTCCTGAGAGGCAGATTTTGATCAGCTCTAAACAGTCTTTAAATCGGATGGGGCACTATATTTAACGATAGAAAACACCCCAAAAGTGAGTTTTAACTCTCGCTTTTGGGGTGTTGTACTTGGTGGTGGTTTTCAATATGATGTCGCGACTAGAGCAACCAGGCGGAGGAACTTCAACAGAAAGAATGGTTTATTTTTCTCCAGAAATTAAAGGACCACGCATTGAAGAGGCAAGAAATGAGTGGGAAATCTATATCGATCTTGCAAAACGTATAAAACCTGAAGAAAGTTATTTAATTGATTTTAAAGATGCGAATGAAATAAGAACAGAAATTGCGCGATAAATCAACTCTGGTATTTGTTTTGGAGTTAGTTGTAATGCTTCTTCACGTATTTTATAACGGATGTACGTTTGTCAACTTTATCTGATATGCCATTGATTTTTGAACTCATTGAACTGAGTAATGAGGAATCGAACTGCATAAAAGTAGCGCTGTCAGACACCAGCCTAAGGTAAGCTACAAAAGCCTTTGTAAAAATGCACTTTTTGTGATGCATGATCAAAATAACGAGCTTTTTTATAAAATGACAAAGTTATCTGCAGATTTATTGAAATTTACAAGAAGATAAAAAAAAGAACGCTACGCTCAATGTTTAAGCGCAGGTTCTTTATGATGCATTCTTTTTATGTGTGAGGAATAGACTTGGGATGAAGATTACTGCGAGAACAACAGCGGATACTAAGAATCCAGCATGATAACCTTTTAAGTCATTGGCAATGGTTGATTGTAATCCATGTATGGCAGTTGCAACAACCGTGGCGATAATAGCTGTACCAAAGCTTGAGCCAAGGTTTTCAATAATATTAATGCCGACACCTGCTTGTGGAAGTTGTTTGTCATCAATCCCTGTATAAGCATCACTCATCAACGGGAGCATAATCCCTCCAACACCAGTACCACGGATGAACAATACGATGGAAATCCAAATCATACTTGTTTTATCGGTGATGAAGATAAGGGGAGTAGAGCCGATAAGCGAAATAACAAGGCTGAACATAACCACGTATTTTGCACCGATCCCATCAATCAGTTTACCAATCAACGGTCGAGTAACAAGCATTCCAATCCCTTGAGGAATTAGAGCAAGCGATGCTTGGATGGGCGTGAAATCATGGATGTTTATAAAGAACAATGGAAGTATTAACATCGGCCCCATGATGGCAATGTTTGCTAAAAACAAACCTATAGTTGAGGCTAAAAAGGTTTTGTGTCTGAACAAGCTCATTGGAAGCACAGTTTGATTCTTTCTGATTCGATTATACACAAGGTAAATTATTACAAAAACAAAACCAACCCCCGCCCACAAGATTGTTTGGTCATTATGAAATGAAGCATGATCTGCTGCTTTTGTAATCCCAAAAATCAATGCTACACTCGTTAAAGATAAAATAATAATTCCAAAAACATCGAGTTTACTATCCTTGTTGAATGGTTCAAAGTCTGGGATATATTTCAACATTAGTGGTACAGCAATTAAAACGATGAACACATTGATGAAGAAAATCCAATGCCATGAAGCACCTTGAACGATGAATCCACCAATGACAGGTCCAAAAATTGGTCCGAATATCATTGGTGTACTAACGATTGCCATGACTCTTCCAAGATTTTCTTGTCCAGCTGTTTTAACTAGGAGTGTCATCATAAGCGTGGTAATAATCCCAGCGCTAAACCCTTGAAGTAACCGGAAGAAGATGAAACTGAAAATGCTCCAACTAATACCGATAAAAACAGAAATCACACCAAAGGCGATAACTGCACCGACAAAAATTTTCTTTCCGTTAAATTGATTCATAAGCCACCCAGATACCGGAACTGCAATCGCAAGGGCTAAAACATACCCTGTAATAGACCATTGAACAATATTTAGTGTTGTGTTAAAATCTTTGATCAGTGTATCGACAGCGATGTTCACCATAGTGGAGTCAAGCATTGGAGCAATTGCTCCAAGTGCAATTGCCCAGGCAGCCGCTAGAATTTCTTTTGGTAATCTTAGTTCTTTTATTTTATCATTTGACATATTATTCTCCTCTCAAACGTCACATTGTTTCCTGGTCAACAAAATATTATCACTAATTTGTTTCCTAGTCAACAAAAATCGACAGCAAAAAGGCAGCCAGTGCTCAAGAGCATTGGACTGCCTGTAATTTCATTATCCTAATTTATTTCTTCGATTTAGTTAACAGTTATACCTTCCTTCTTTATTTCCGCATCTAAGTGATTGCTGTAGGCTTCCACGAACCTTATCATACAGTCAAATTGTTCCTCGGTTATTTGGTCAAATAAGACCCTGTCTCGTTCTTGAAACTCTTTGTGCTGTTCCTCATGGATGTTATAAATCCGCTGTCCTTGTTCAGTAAGTCTGAAATAGATTTCTTTCCTGTTACCCTGTTTCTGATAGCTTTCAATAAGGTCCTTTTCCACGAGCTTCTTCGTTAATTTGCTGATGGCACCTCTAGTCATATAAAGAGACTCCGCAAGTTTTGTTACATTGGAGTCTTCATTATTTTTAACGGATTCGATACAATGTACTTCAGAAGGCTTGTAACCTTTGAGACTGGCTTCCATTTTAAACTTGTTAAGCCAAGCCATTTTGTTAAATAAGTCCCTAACATTCACTTTGAACTGTTCTTCTTTGTTCATGATCTGTCCTCCCACTCGTTAGCACATCAATAATATTATATCGCTATTTTATTTCCGATTCAACAATGTTATTTATTAAAATGAACTGGAGCTAATACATTTACTAACAAATGATTCCGTTTGAAATACTATTAAAGGTATACGACTGTAATTAAAAGTGCTGATTACTCCATAATTAAGAGGGATTGCTGAGTAATGCAGTTAAAAATAATCAACCATCTTATAACTTAGCATCAATAGATATACAAAAAGGGGAACACTGTAAATTTTGTAATAAAATTGCTTTTCATTGTCTCTATTGGGATTGTAACTACAGATATAGTATTACGAAGACAACCAAAGAAAGAATGAACTAAGTCCACTCCAATATCTTGGCTATTTATTCGGGGAACTCCCTAATATGGATATAATAGATAAATCACATTTGGCTTTCTCAAAAATAATTATTCTTAATTCCATAAATTTAATCCCCATGTTTCTATTTAATTAAAGGAAGGAAAATTTCATCTACAATTTCGGCAATTGTCTTCTCTGTTACAGGTTCGTATGTGGTTAAAAATTCATGTCTAACCAGTTCAATAGGAAGTCTTGTTATCCGCTCTGATATTTTCTCTTCCTTGATTTCCCCACGCTCCACCGCACGTTTTAGGATAACCTGCATTGTAGTTGTTCTCCCCATATTTATTATCTCAGAAAACGGGATGTCAATAAGGACCGACATTAAACCATGCAAGGTTTCTGAACCAATTTTGGATAAGGTATCGTTTAATCGTTTCATTACGATGATAACATCATTTCTTAATTCACCAGTATCTGGAATGTCGCCTACCGGTTTTGGCATATTTTCCTGTATTGCCGCTAATACAAGTTCCTCGCGATTCGCCCATCTTCTGTAGATTACTGGTTTACTTGTTTTTGCCTTGATAGCAACTTCTTCGATCGTAACCTTTTGATATCCTACATGCATGAGTACTTCCCATGCAGCTCGAAGGATTGCCTCTTCCAATTCTGCTCCTCTTCTTCTTGTATTCATCTTTTATTACCCCTTTTTTCATTTATACATTTGAAATAAAACACCTTGCGTATCTTACACCTTTATTGTAACATATTACTAAATAGGAAACTGAAAGTGTCCTATTAATGAAAGGAGAGTCAGAATGGATAAAGCAATTAAGAATATCAATTCAAACGAAAAAATTGATCCAGCTGTCTTAAAAATAGCGTGGGTCTTACTAATTGGAATATTGGCCCCTTTATTTGATTCCACCATTATGAATGTAGCTATCGACACACTAAGCAATTCTTTAGATGCACCTGTTTCCATGGTTCAATGGGTAATGACGAGTTACTTAATTGCACTTGGTGCCATTATTCCTGTTTCAGGATGGATGCTAGACCGTTTTGGGGATAAAAATATGTGGTTATTTGCACTAAGTCTATTTTTGGCAGGATCGATTTTATCCAGTTTAGCATGGAATATTGAAAGCCTTATTGTATTTAGAGCTGTTCAGGGGCTTGGAGGCGGGTTAATGATACCGATTATGCAAACAATGGTCGTCCGCGCAAGTGGTGGAGAAAAGTTAGGAAAATTGATGTCTATCGTAGGCATGCCCATGGTGCTTGGTCCTATTCTAGGACCCGTTTTAGGAGGTATCATCATTAACTCGCTTGATTGGAGATGGGTTTTTTATGTGAATATTCCAATATGCACTGCTGCCTTGATACTTGCAATCTGGCATTTACCAAAAGACAGTGCGCCCACAAAGACGCAAAAATTAGATGTGATTGGATTATTATTGCTTACCCCTCCCATCATTTTAGTTATTTACGGACTTACTTTAGTTAGTGACTATAAAGGATTCTTTAATCAACATGTCATGCTCCCAATTGGCGTTGGAATAATCATGCTGATTCTTTTCTGTATGCATGCGTTAAAAAAGAAAAGCAATGCAATTATTAATATCCTGCTGTTTAAAAATCGTTCTTTTACAGCTTCTTCGTGTCTTTTATTTCTATTAGGATTAACTACTTTTGGAGGAATGCTTTTGCTGCCACTTTACTTTCAACAAGTACGAGGAGATAGTGTGCTTATTGCAGGGCTATTATTGATCCCCCAAGGTATAGGAATGCTACTTACCCGCTCGTTAGCAGGTAAGTTGACAGATACATTTGGGTCACGATGGGTTGTATTTTTGAGTATTATTCTCATTACACTTGGTACAATCCCTTTCATTTTTAGCAATGCAGATTCGTCTATAATATCCATTTCTCTGGCTCTTATTTTGCGTGGCACAGGACTTGGAGGCGTAGTGGTTTCCATTATGACAAGTGTTTATATCGGATTAAGTAAAGAAGATGTACCTCACGCAAGCAGTATGACACGTATCCTTCAACAAATTGGAGGAGCTTTTGGAGCCTCTGTACTTGCAATCATTTTACAAAGTCAATTGAGTTCACTAAATACAATGGATATTACTGCTCAAAATACTGCGTTTAACGTTGCATTTATGTGGACAACAATCTTTACAGTAATCTCTCTACTTTTTGTTTTACTTTTGCCCAATAAATTAAGCAAAAATCATTCTACTGCTGAATAGAAAAAGTAACTAAAGGGGAGGGCAAGTCCTTATCCTCCCCTCGGTATATTTAAGTTATTGTACAAAGTTTTATTCCTTCTAAATTATTCACATGCTTTTTGTTATTTATAAAGAAAAGAACTTATTTACCTCCTTTCGTTAGGCAATTTTTTAAGCGAATAATGATCACTTAAGTAGTTATATTGATATAGACATTTCCATAAATTTGCTTGAGTTTACCTCATTCAATAATTATTGGAAATCATTTAAAAACCTTAAACTTGCTCTGATTATATTGTCTATCAACTGCAAATACACTGTTTTATTGGATGTTTTGATTATTATGTACAACTGCAAAAGTCAGTAGGGTATAAGTAATTGTTTCATCTAAATACTTAAACGATTAGTTTAATCCTATGGTGGATAAGCTTTTTTAAAATTATATGGATCATTTAGGTTGAATTATGTTCTGTTTCCAATCGGTTTTCAGAAATAATGCAGGATGAGTGTAGATGTTTTGGATATGGCTATGAAGCAAAAGATTTAAGTAATGTGTCTTTCCATTTTCACTTTGTAAACAAAACTGGGATCCATTCATTCTAATTCTACGAAGAGAATGAATGGATCCCAGTTATTTTCAATATTATAAGGATGAGGGAGTAACTTTGAATAACATCAATCTTCTATTAAATTGATTAGCGCAGGATAAACATAAGGATCCTCAGGTTGTTCTGACTCCGTCCATTTCTCTGCTTTAATGATTGGAATTTCAACTCCATTATATGTCGTAGCTTGAATAGTACCTTCTAATTCAAGCCAAGTGTCCTCTTTGAAAGTATTTGCTGCTTCAAATTCACTTAAAAATCCGATGATACTAGCATCTGCAACACAGTGAAACATATAAAATCTGGATAGCACTAACTGGTTAGCTTCCATTCCTTCCTCTCTATATACAAACCCATCGACTTTTATTTTCGTGCCTATAAATGAAGATAGATTTTCATCGATTTCCTGATAATAAGCTGCATACATTTGCTCGTTCATTTGAATCGTATCTAATGTAAACAAGTCTTCTTTTGCTTGGTCAAATTCATTTTTAGTAAAGTAATTATTGTTTTCTACAGGTTTGCTATGCTCTAGTGGTATATCATCATTGTCGGTTGATGAATCGGATTCTGTTGTTGGGGAAGGGGTCTCACCTCCTTCCTCTAAAGGATTTTCTCTGTTATTATTTTCGTTCTGACTTGCTTGAGGTAGAATGCCTCCTTTTTTAGCAGCTATGGATGCGTCCAATGTTACTGGTGATAACATAAACCCAGTGAGCAAAGGAAAGATAATAATGGCATAACCAATGAATTTTCTAAAAAAAGAACTGGATTCATGTTGGTGGTGGCAATGACAATGATCTGCACAATCATGCTGAGGCACATGTCGTACTTCCCACACTCGAAATAACTGGATGATAAATAGAAAGGCAAATATACCTAAAGCAATTTGACTTAGTACATCGTATGTTGGATTAACAAATTTATTTATTTCACCTGTATAATGTAATTTTACAAAAAAACCTGTAAATCCTGCTAAAATAATGGAGTGTAAAAGCTGTCTAACATTTATGCGCAACCTATTCACCACCCTAACAAATTAATGATATAAATACATAAGAAAACGACCAATGTGATAATGCCGATCAGTACGAGGACAAATCTAGCTTTAAATGCTCCCCAAAGCATTAGTGTATTTTTTAAATCAATCATTGGGCCATATACTAAAAAGGCTAAGATGGAAGCAGATGGGAATACATGGCTAAACGAAGCAGCAATAAAAGCATCCGCTTCTGAACATAAAGATAAGATAAAAGCCATTCCCATCATTACAACAGTAGATCCAATGATACCTTCACCAAACAGAAATAATGAAGACGTTGCTACATTTGTCTGAACAAACGCGGCGATAAAGGCACCAATAAATAAGTATTTTCCCATATCAAAAAATTCATCGATAGAATGGTTCATCATTTCACCCAGCTTTTTACTAAATGGCTTTTTATGAGTTACTGTATCAATTGCATGCATTTGATTGAATGCCGGTTCTTTTAATTGATTGGCTGTAAACAGGTAACTGATTGCAAGCGAAATGAGTAGTGCTGCCACAAACCCCACGCCCATCCGTAATAGAGCCATTCTTGAGTCATTTCCAAAAGCTACAAATGTTGAAAAGATAACGATAGGATTAATTAATGGCCCTGTCAATAGGAACCCAACTGCCGCATGAATTGGTACTTTTTTTGAAACCAACCGACGCACGATAGGTACAATGCCACATTCACAGGCGGGAAACAACGCCCCAATCACACAACTCATGAACACCGCCAAATATCTATTTTTCGGAATCCATTTGCGAATCATCTTTTCTGTTACAAAAATTTGAATAAATCCTGCTATCAATACACCAATTAAAACAAAAGGGATTGCCTCTATTAAAATACTAAGAAAAATAGTATTCAGTTGTTGAAATGAATTTGGTATATAGATGGATAATGCTTGTCCAATCGATTGACTAGTAGAAACAAAGAAAACAATAATTAAAATGACAATCATTCCGGTAATGTCAAATAGAAATGAATGAAGTCTGTATTGCATGCTAAAAATACCTCCTTATTTGTTTCAACGTTGAAAATGGTAATTCTTATCACATGTTTCACCTTTATCATATGTAAACTTCCTAATGTAAAGCCAAAGCTCGTTGAATAATGTCATGCCAGAAAAGTAAATCGTAATCATTACTGCTATAATCATTCTATTATTTTAAATTAAAATTATTCTATTTTTACATTAAAAAACCCGAAACCCTATTCGGATATGGGAATGACCGATCATCCAATCTGGTTATTATGTTAATAAAATACATAAATCGTAACCGTTCCGATTTACAAATCGTAATCATTACGATATGATCTAATATATACAATTTATGAAAGGGAGTAGAGAATGAGAATTATTAAATTTTTAGTAACGTTACTATTTATAGGGGGTATAATTGTAGGCTGTTCTTCTCTAGATGAAGATACTTCTAGTTCTGAACAATCAACATCAGATCTAACAGTTTATACAACGGTCTATCCACTTCAATTTATGGTGGAGGAAATTGGAGGGGATACTGTTACCGCTCATTCCGTTTATCCACCAGGAGCCGATGGACATACATATGAACCTACGTCAAAAGAGATGACAGAGTTTGCTAAAAGTGATGCATTTATTTATATAGGTGAAGGAATGGAAGGCTTTGCTGAAAGTATCTCAAGTGCATTAAGTTCGCAAGATGTCGAGTTAATTGAAATTGGAAAACACGAGGAGCTT
>JAPFCO010000306.1 GCA_026169505.1 Pseudogracilibacillus sp. | reverse complement strand
GAGGAGTCCATTCAACATACAGAAGCGTTACTTTATCACAGGATGAGAAATATTGCTCGATTATTAAAGCACGCTGTTGTTGAATAGTTAAAAAATGAGATTCACTCGTTAAACGTTGGTGAATCTCATTTGTTTAACTGTTACTCAACGTATTGCGATAAAAGAAGCAATCGAATATACTGCGCATTTTGTTGATCAATGTTCAGCATCCTTAACAAAAAATACTGACACATATGTGTGCGGACGAAAAAAATGCTAGGTTTCAAAAAACGTTTATCAAAGGAGAATGAATGTGAGAACATCTTTATTGTATGGGAAAGATGACATAATGATTGACTTGCCTGATCAAGCATTGGTAATAGAGCCTGTCGATTTACCAGGTATTCCGAATGACGTTCAAGCGATTGGTAAAGCACTCCGTGATCCCATTGGGACTCCTTCATTACATACGATGGTGCGAGCCGATCAAACCGTTGCAATAGTCATTAGCGATATTACAAGACCAACACCGAACCATATTTTAGTACCAGCAATTATTAATGAGTTACATCATGTACCATTAGAGAACTTTGTTATCATTAATGGGACGGGTACACATCGCGATCAGACGAAGGAAGAATTTGAACAAATGTTAGGTAAATGGATTGTAGCAAATATTAGGATTGTCAACAATCATTGTCATGATAAAGATACATTAGTGAATGTAGGAAGAAGTGAATATGGTTGTGATATTTACTTGAATAAAGATTATGTAGAAGCAGATTTTCGTATTGTAACTGGATTTATTGAGCCGCATTTTTTTGCGGGATTTTCAGGAGGTCCTAAAGGTATTATGCCGGGAATAGCAGGGATAGAAACGATCACGACCTTCCATAGCGCAAAAATGATTGGTGATCCACGTTCTACTTGGGGAAATATGACTGATAATCCACTTCAGAACATGACGAGAGAAATTAACCAGAAATGTAAGCCTAATTTTATGTTAAATGTCACTTTAAATCGAGATAAAGAAATAACCGAAATATTTGCTGGAGAATTATTTGAAGCACATGATCAAGGATGTGCATTTGTTAAAGAACATGCGATGATTCGTTGTGATGAACGTTTTGATGTTGTTATCACATCAAACTCTGGATATCCTTTAGATCAAAATTTATATCAAGCAGTAAAAGGAATGAGTGCCGCAGAGAAGATTGTTAAAGAGGGTGGCACGATTATCATTGCATCTGAGTGTTCCGATGGGTTACCTGATTATGGAAACTACTCTAAAATATTTGAATTAGCAGAAACGCCCGAAGAACTATTACAACTTATTAATGATCCTAATTTCGAAATGTTCGATCAATGGCAAGTACAGAAACAAGCAGTTATTCAATTATGGGCAGATGTCTATGTTTATTCAAAACTTACTGATGAACAAGTGAAAGGCGCCATGTTAAAGCCTACCAAAGATATAAATGAAACAGTGGAAGAATTGAAGAAAATGTACGGAGAGGCTATGTCTATAGCTGTATTACCATTAGGACCACTTTCGATTCCGTATGTGGAGGATTGAATGTAAAAAGGAGGGACAGGAGGGATTACATGTCCTACCAACAAGTTTTTGATCTTTTAAATCGATATAAAAAAAGTGTTATACCTATTCTAATTGCAATAGATGGACGCTGTTGTAGTGGGAAGAGCACATTAGCAAATAAAATTAGAGAAAAATATGATTGTAATATCATTAAAATAGATGACTTTTTTCTACCAAAAGAGTTAAGAACGGCGGAAAGAATGGCACAAATTGGTGGGAATATTCATTTTGAACGGCTGTACGAAAATGTTATTTTGCCAATTCTTTATAATGGGAAGGTCAAATATCGTGCATATGATTGTCAGAAGCAAACGATGTCAGAGGAATTGAAATTTGATCGAAAAACGTTGAATATTGTAGAAGGGGTATATTCGCAACACCCACGTTTGTTAGAAATATACCATGCTAGAATATTTTTAACAATCGATCATTCGACACAAAGAACAAGGCTTTTACATCGTGAAGGGAAAATGAAGGTTCGAGCTTTTGAGACTTCATGGATTCCTAAAGAGGAACAATACTTTAAAGAGTTTAGTATTGAATCAAAAAGCGACTTAATCATTGATACGGCGAATATTGATGACAATCGTTTCACTAAGAATTAGAGGTTGATGATATGAGAAATGAGCGCATGAAAAAGGTAATTATCACAGGACTTTGTATTGCAATAGGACTTTTATTACCAAGAGTGATAAATGTTATTCCTGTACCATATCCAGGAGCAATATTCTTACCAATGCATATTCCAGTAATTATATGTGGGTTTGTATGTGGAAAGTATTTTGGCACAATTTGTGGTGCTATTTTACCTTTATTGGCATTTGTTTTAACAGGAATGCCACCAATTTTTCCAACTGGGATTTCCATGGTAGTAGAACTTGCGACATATGGCTTTTTATCTGCTTGGTTATATGAATTAACAAAAGGAAGAATTATCATCTCGTTAATCATAGCAATGGTAGGTGGTAGAGTTGTAATGGGGATTGCGAATATTATCCTGTTTAATTTCACCGATAATATATATGGCATTAGTATTTTTATATCTAGTGCATTTATTACAGCATTTCCAGGAATTATCATTCAGTTCATTCTTATTCCAATCATCATAGAAGCATTGAAGAAAGCTAATATGATGACAGTTCCGAATGAAAGATAGAATGAAAAACACATCAAGTACTTTTTGATGTATGATATAGATAGATTTGAATGGAAAAGGAATTTATCTATATGACTATTAAAAATGTTATCCGCTGGCTACCAGCTCTTATATGGATGGGAATTATATTTTATTTATCAGCACAACCGGCACAGGAATCGAGTGAATTGAGTTCGGTCGTGATGCACTGGTTATTAGATTTTGTAGAAAATTGGTTAACGATTAATGCATCGTTTTTTCATCTTGTTGTGCGAAAAGGAGCACATCTGTCGGCGTATTTTATCTTGGCGGTGCTGACGATGTATGCAATAGGGTCTAGTTTTAGTCTTGGCAAATTCCTTAGCCATCGGATTCGAGCAGGGTTAGCGTTTGTCATCTGTGTGCTTTATGCCGCATCTGATGAAATACATCAATTATTTGTTCCAGGAAGAAGCGGTCAAATTTCCGATGTAGGAATCGATGCATTTGGTGCATTACTTGGAATTAGTGTCTATATGATAGTGCAAAAAGGATTACGTGTATGGCGCACGTGATCCTTTTTGATGTGGATGTTTGTTGGTGTAAGCTGAGGAGGCATGTGTGAAATCGTTCTTGTACTAAGCACGCGCCCAATTTTGCTAGTGAAGTTTATGTAAGGTCGTTCTCACGTAAAACTCGCGCCCAGTTTTTCTTTTGAAGTTTATGCAAGATCGTTCTCACGTAGAGCTCGCACCCAGTTTTGCTTTTGAAGTTTATGTAAGGTCGTTCTCACGTAAAACTCGTACCCATTTTTCTACTGAAGTTTTTGTAAGATCGTTCTCCTATTAAAATAAGACTTCAATCTGGTACTAAACATATATAATTTCGATGATTAGAAAAAAACGACTTTGCAATTAATTTTATTCCTATTATTTTGAATCTTGTAATTCGCTATAGATATCAAGGGGTATCGGAGTTGTTTTCGTTGGCATGGCAGCTTTTAAAGACGAAAACCACTTGACAGACTGATCATTATTAACTATGGTTATATCAATGCGTTTAATTTATGAACATGTTCATATTATGAATTTATTTCCTTCGCATGACTGAATATGAACGAACGTGAAGTATGTTTCCTAATGGAATGGGGGAGAGAATAAATGTTTTTATCGATTTTTTAAAAATAGATGAAGACATTTAAATCGAATCGGATTAGGATATTAAAAATTTAAGGTGAGAAGGGAAAGAAGGTTGGGAGATTATTGTGATTGAATTAAAGAAAGTAAATAAAATTTACGATGATGGTTTTCAGGCTTTGACTGATGTGGATGTGCAGTTTGAAGAAGGAAAAATTAATGTATTAATTGGTCCGAGTGGTTGTGGAAAGACGACAACAATGAAGTTATTAAATAGATTAGTAGATTATACGGATGGAGAAGTTGTTTTTAATGGCAAGGATATAAAAGCAATGAATCCGATTGAGTTAAGAAGGCAGATGGGTTTTGTTATTCAAAATATCGGATTGTTTCCACATATGACGATTTTTAATAATGTGGCTACTGTTCCAAAGTTATTGAAATGGGATAAAGATAAAATCAAAAAAAGAGTTATCGAGTTATTAGAGATGGTGAATTTAGATCCGGAGACATATATGGATCGGTATCCTTCTGAACTGAGTGGGGGTCAGCAGCAACGGATAGGTGTGATTCGGGCATTAGCTGCAGAGCCGTCAACGATTTTAATGGACGAGCCATTTAGTGCGCTTGATCCGATTAGTAGAGAGCAGTTGCAAGATGAGTTACTTAGGTTGCAAACAGATATTAATAAAACAATTATATTTGTGACGCATGATATGGATGAAGCAATTAAAATAGCGGATCATATGATTTTAATGAAAGATGGTCAGGTAATTCAGCAAGGCTCTCCTGGTGAGCTTTTATCGAATCCGGTCAATGACTTTGTGAAGGAATTTATTGGTGAAGAGCGGATTGGAGCGAATCGTGAACTTAATGAGTTGGCATTACAAGATTATATCTTGCACGACGTTCCTGTCATTGATGCCCAAATGGATACGACAGCGGTTGTGACTACTTTGGTTGAACAGCAGATTTCAGCAGCGTTCGTATCGGAAGAAGATGGAACGTACGTTGGAATCATTCATTTATATGATGCTATCAAACATAAGGATACATTAGCTCAAAATGTCGTACAGCGGACACCTGTAATTGTTCGGGAGGATGAAACGGTTCAGATGGCATTGGAAAAATTAGCAGGAGTAGAACTACTGGTACCAATCCTTTCAAAAGGACAAAAGATTGTTGGTAAGTTAGATACGAATAAACTGTTTTCTACATTACAACAATTAACCGAAGGCAAGAGTGGTGAAATGTAAATGGAAATGATGAAGGATTATATCGCATATTGGGCTGAAAAATATGCTTCGATCTTGGCGTATGCGGTGGAACATATAACGATTTCGTTTACAGTTGCGATCATATCAATACTTTTTACGATACCACTTGCTGTTTTTATGACGAAAATGAAGAGCGATAAAATAAGAAATACGATTTTTAATATCGCTAATATTTTCCAGACGATACCTACGATAGCATTGTTAGCGATTATGATTCCTATTTTTGGGATTGGCTTTACGCCAGCAATTGTTGCCTTGTTTTTATATGCGTTACTTCCTTTATTGCGGAACACGTATGCGGGGATGGAATCGATTGATCCAGAAATTGTCGAGGCGGCAAAAGGGATGGGTTTTAGTTCTTTGCAACGGTTAATTAAAGTCGAATTACCAATCGCTCTTCCTTATATTATGTCGGGTATTCGGGTAACGTCAGTATATATTATTAGTTGGACAACGTTAGCGGCATTAATTGGTGCTGGTGGTTTAGGTGATTTAGTGCTTGCGGGGATTGGTTATAATGATACGTTTATGATTTTTACAGGGGCATTTTTAGCGATTATTATTGCGATTATTTTAGATGTTTTATTAGCAGGGGTAGAAAAAAGAATCATTAAAGTATAAGAAAAAAAGGAGATTATGATAATGAATATGAAAAGATATGTATTTGTAGGGTTATTAGCAGCGATGTTGTTTGTTGCGGGATGTGGGAATAGTAGTTCGGCAGATGGTGGTGAAGTCTTTACAGCTGCATCAGCTAAAAACACGGATTCGAAAATTAACGTACAAATTTTAAAATTATTAGTGGAAGATCAAACAGATCATGAAGTAGAAATTGTCGAAGATTTACCAGCTAGTGCACAGATTTTTGCTGGGATTGACCGTGATGAATTTGATTTTGCGAACTTGTTTTCAGGTGAAGTATACAACAATTACTTTGATGATGTAGAATATACGACAGATCCGGAACAAACGTTAGAACAAGCACAAACTTTCTTTGGGGAAGAGCATAATATCAAGTGGTACGATGCAATTGGTTTTATTAATAACTATAGTATTGCGATAAATAATGATTTTGCGGAAGAAAATGACATTGAAACATTAGCAGACTTAGAAGAGTATGCAGACGATTTAGTGTTAGGAACAGATAATGCGTGGATAGAACGTGATAATGATGGCTATAACGGGTTTAAAGAGACGTATGGTTACGAATTTGCTGATGCAAAAGGAATGGACGTTGCATTAATGTATAAAGGGATTGAACAAGGTGACTTAGATGTTGTGACAGCATACACTGTTGACCCACAATTAAAGGAATATGATTTAAAAGTGTTAGAAGATAACGAACATTTCTTCCCGCCTTATGAAGCATCTCTAGTAGCTAAAAATGAAGTGATTGAGGAATATCCAGAAGTGGATGATATTTTACAATCGCTTGTTGGTCAAATCGATACAGAGGCTATGACTGATTTAATTTATGAAGTAGATATTGAACATCGTAGTATTAAAGAGGTTGCGACTGAATTTTTACAAGAGAATGGCATGTTGGAATAATCGCTCGTTTTAAGCAAGATGAATCGAAAGAAAATTTGTAATCTGAGTAATAGAAAAGGTGAACAATATGGGATTTATTATTGATCTAGGGCAATATATGATCGAAAATTATCAAGAATTACTATCATTGTCATTGGAACATATTATGATGGTGGCATATGGGATTGGTTTAGCGTTAATAGTTGGGGTACCCCTTGGGATTATTGCTGCGAAGTATGAACGGTTAGCACCAATTATTATTTCAGTCGTCAATGTGTTACAACTAATCCCTAGTTTGGCGATGCTTGCTATTTTGATGCTCTATTTTGGGTTTGGATTTAAAACTATTGTCATCGGATTATTCTTGTATTCCTTACTGCCAATTGTGAAAAACACCTATGTTGGGATTAAAGAAGTAGATGAGAGTATTATCGAAGCAGGAGTCGGAAATGGGATGACGGCGTTGCAATTACTTTATAAAATACAATTTCCATTATCAGTTCCGTTTTTAATGGCTGGAATTCGACTTGCTGCTGTTATCGCGATTTCAGTTGCAACAATCGGTCCATATATCGGAGCTGGTGGATTAGGAAAAGAAATTATTTCCGGGATTAGTTTACAGTCAGATGTGAAAATTTATGCAGGTGCAATCCCAGCTACATTGATTGCGATTTTTGCAGACTTTATCCTAGGTAAAGTCGAAGCGAAATCGAAACGAAGAATCGCATCATAAAATGGTAGATTTAGTAGTACGATCATAGAAAGTCCTCCTTACATTTTAGTCAATTTCATCATTCTTATTTTTAACTATGTCGGTACAACATATAGTTTCATTGAATCTTTTTAACTATATATTGTACCGACCTAGTGGATTATAGTAATTATGAAATTGACTCCTTACATTTGAATGTGCACTTAAATGAGGAGGGCTTTTTCAGGCTATTGTGTTAGTCATTGAGGGCAAACAGATCAAATATTGATAGATAGGAGATATTTGCTCATGAATAAAAAAAGAAAAGAAATTCAGACGGCGAGAATGTGGCGGTATTTTCTTGATGCTGCATCAGAGTTAATTAAGGAAAAAGGGTTACAGCAAATTACGATTCGAGAAATTGCTGATAAAGCCGGTTATACGAGTTCTACGGTATATAATTATTTTCAGGACTTGTCACATTTGAAGTTTTTTGCGGTGATGCGGTTTACGAATAGCTATGTGCAAGAACTGCCGACTTATATGGAACAAGGCAATAATACAATAGAGAAATGGTTGTATAGTTGGGAATGTTTCTGTAAACATTCGTTTCGCGATCCGGAAATTTATTCCTTATTATATATTGAAAATTTAGGAACGAAACCTGAGGAAATGGTCCAAAATTATTATGAAGTATATGCGAATGAATTAATTGATTTATCGGATGATGTACAAGGGATCGTTATGCATCATAATATTTCGAAGCGAAGTTCGATGTATATACAGAAGGCAGTAGATGAGGGGTTTATGAATCAGGAAGACATCGAATATATTGCCGATGTGACGATGCTTATTTGGACAGGAATGATCACGAATTGGTTGAACTTGCGCAACAAGTATTCGCCGGAAGAAGCTGTTGAACGTACGATGGTCTATATTAAAAAGGCGATTATGTATACCGTGCTCCCACATAAACGAGCGGATGTTCATTACGAATACGTGGAGCAAAAATTGCAATAAGGGTAATTAGTTAAGGGAAGGTTGAGTAAAATGGTATTTAATGTAACAGATTCAGAAGATAGAAAAACGGTCACAGAATTTGAGCGACCGATCAAAAAAATGGAACATGTTTGGATTCCCATGTCAGATGGAGCGAGGTTAGCTGCTACAATTTGGTTACCAGAAGATGCACAGGAGCATCCAGTACCTGCGATATTGGAATATCTTCCATATCGTAAAGATGATTTTACAGCAATTCGTGATTCAATCCGTCATCCATATTTTGCAGGGCATGGCTATGCATCGATTCGTGTTGATATTCGCGGAAGTGGAAACTCAGATGGAATATTAGAAGATGAGTATTTAAAACAGGAACATGATGATGCACTAGAAGTATTTGATTGGATTGTGAGCCAACCATGGGCAACAGGAAGTATTGGGATGATCGGGAAATCGTGGGGTGGATTTAATGGGTTACAAGTAGCGGCTCGTCAACATCCTGCATTAAAAACGATTATTACATTATGCTCGACAGATGATCGATATGCAGATGATGTACATTATCGTGGTGGAAATGTGTTAGCTTCGGATATGTTGTGGTGGGCTTCAACGATGTTTGCATATAGTGCACGTCCACAAGATCCTGCTGTTGTTGGAGATAGTTGGAAGGAAAATTGGCTAGAACGATTGAATACAACTCCATATGTAAATGAATGGATGAGCCATCAACGTCGGGATACGTATTGGCAACACGGTTCCATTCGTGAAGATTATAAGAAGGTTGATATACCAGTGTTAACGGTAAGTGGTTGGCAAGACGGTTATACAGATGCGGTCTTTCGCTTAATTGAAAATTTGCCATATGCAAAAGGTATTATTGGACCTTGGGCACATGAGTATCCTGAAGTTGCTACTCCAGAACCGGCTATCGGATTTTTACAAGAATGCCTTCGTTGGTGGGATCAATGGTTGAAAGATATTGATACAGGTGTAAAAAACGATCCGAAATTAGTGACGTGGATACAAGAAAGTGAATTACCTCAAGTTGATTATGCGGAACGTCCAGGAAGATGGGTTGCAGATGAATCTTGGCCATCTGAAAATATCACTGAACAGGAATTTTGGCTAAGTGAAGGAAGATTAGTAGATAAGCCTACTGCTAGAGAAGAAGTTATTGTTCCAAGTGTGCAAGAACATGGCTATTATGCGGGAGTATTTTGTCCATTTGGGGAGCCTGGCGATTTACCTTCTGATCAACGTTTAGAAAATGGCAAGTCAGTTGTATTCACGAGTGCTCCATTAGAAGCAGGGATTGATTTATTAGGACATCCTACTTTTAATATGCAATTTACCTCAAATCAAGCTGAGGCACTTATCGCTGTAAGGCTTTGTGATGTTGCGCCAACAGGTGAATCGACGCTCATTAGTTGGGGGATGTTAAATTTAAATCATCTAACATCACATGCGCATCCAGAATTGTTGCAACCAAGCAAAGTCTATCATGCTACGATTCAATTAGACGCATTAGGCCAACAGATTCCCGCAGGGCACCGATTAGAAGTTGCACTATCTCCAACATATTGGCCACAAGCATGGCCATCGGCGAAACCAGTAACGTTAACGGTTATAGCAGGAGAGCAGACAAAGCTGTCACTACCAGTGCGTACTCCACGGCAACAAGATGAACAGGCAGATCGGTTTTTAGCCCCTGAAATAGCCCAAGTTATCGACCGTGAGATTGTGAGAGAAGAGAAAAGGTCACGAAACATTTCTCATAACACACTCACAGATGAATGGAAGTTAGAAGATGTATCAGATGAAGGTGAAAGAATCCTGTTAATGAATGGGATACGGCATGGCAGTATGAATAAAAATACGTTCAAGATTACTTCGGGTGATCCATTATCCGCGAGTGTTGCATGTGATTGGGAATTAACCGTTGGCCGTGGTAAAGATTGGCAGACAAAATTAATTACCCATAGTACGATGACGAGTGATGCAGATTACTTTTATTTGGAAAACACAATGACTGCACTTTTGAATGAGGAAGAACTTTTTAATAAAACATGGACAGAAAAAGTCGCTCGCGATTTTCAATAAGAAGTAGATGAAAGGATAGCTGCAACGGGCACGTTGCAGCTATTTTTAGGTACAAGTACGCGGATGTGATCTTACGCACCGTTCGCGGTCGGATTTAGTTCTGAAATAGGGGCAAGAGTGATCTTACGCACAGTTCGTGGCTGGATTTAGATCTGAAGTAGGCGCAAGGTCTACTTATCGCTTTTAACGTTCGTAACCTGCTATGTTTTGTGGAAGATAATTCGGTAATTTTCAGGAATTCACATGAATTGGTATTATTCAACGTGCAAGCGATTATAATTAAATAGGTGTTTTGAGAGAGTTTTAAGCAGATTAGTGAATTTCATCATTCGGATTTAGCGCCACATCACTACAACATGTAGTTTCGTTGAATCTTTCTTAACTACATGTTGTAGTGATGTAGCTGATTTGGGTAATTATGAAATTCACTCAGATAAAAAAGTATAACTCTTTTCTGACTGTATACATTCAACTAAGGTATTTAGATAAAGGCTTCCACTCCAAAGTATGAAAGTTTCAAAGAAAATAATATACGCTTTCAAGCATTCTTGTAACGAATATCAAGTTTTTTAATAAAATGCAGTATAGAAGATATTTTTGAGGTGAAATATTCGAGTTATTGATTCATCTAATTGATATCGATAAAGCATGACTCTCATACTTATTTGAGATATAGGGGTATTATCGAGGAAATAGGCTTTAACAATCTGTAATAGGTGGTATTATTATATTTGAGGTGAGGAAACTGACTATATTAATGACGATATTTTCTACGTTTTTAAAATATGTGCCACTCGTATTGTTTTATGGACTTATATTATTATTAATAATTTTATATTTGAAGGATAAGTTTCAAACGCAACATTCTATACTGAAGACACATCCAGTTTTGGGACGATTGCGTTATATGTTTGAAATGATTGGTCCAGAGATGCGACAGTATTGGTTTTCAGGTGATAAAGAAGGAAAACCAGTTGATCGTGATACGCAAGAGACGATTGCAAGAGCTGGAAAATACGCAAATACAGTGATTGGGTTTGGATCGAAGAAGGATTTTTCAATTACAGATTTTTATTTGAATAATTCGATGTTCCCATTGAATACGGAAGAACTGAGTGTTGATCAAACGAAAATGATGGAGTCTTATACGTATAAAGTGTTGAATGAATCGTTGTTGAGTCGAAAGGAAAAGCGAGATCAGGTGACATTGAAACCGTGGCATTTGACAAAGAAAAACCAAGTGACAATCGGTCCAGATCGTGAGCAGCCGTTTCATGTAAAAGGAATGCTCGGTGTATCCGCGATGAGTTACGGTGCGTTGTCAGCGAGTGCCGTAAAAGTTTTGGCTCAAGGGGTTGCCATAAGTGGTGGTAGTTTCATGAACACGGGAGAAGGTGGGATTTCGCCACATCATTTATCACGCGTGTATGAAGTGAAGGATACGGATATGCCATCATTTGATCGACTGAGTGAAAAGATTGTTAATTTTGTTGCGGAGAATCCGAATAGTTCCCATTTTGATTTGGAAGTTCATTTTGGTAAAATGGCCCGTTCACATGCGGAAAATTTAGTGGATCAAGGTGTTTTAATTGGTAAAAGTGCAGATTTGATTTTTCAACTTGGTTCGGGATTATTTGGCGCTCGGAAAGATGGAAAATATGATGAAGAGACATTTATAAAAAATGCTTCGCGTCCAGAAGTGAAGGCGATTGAAGTAAAGCTTGCACAAGGTGCAAAAGTACGTGGTGGGAAACTTCCTAAGGAAAAAATATCTCCAGAGATTGCAGAGATTCGTGGAATCGAGATGGGCAAAGATATTGAAAGTCCAAACCGTTTTCCGCTATTCCATGATATGGATAGTTTGTTTCATTGGGTAACGCATTGGCAAGAGATTACAGGCAAACCTGTTGGTATAAAAGTAGTTGCGGGTGATACGCATTCTTTTGAAGAGTTAGCTCAGTATATGAAAGATTCAGGTACACATCCAGATTTTATTTCGATTGATGGTGCAGAAGGTGGAACAGGTGCAACCTATCAAGAAATGGCGGATCGACTGGGATTACCGATTTATTCTGGGTTGCATATTTTAGATAATACGTTACGGAAATATGGTGTCCGTGACCAAGTGAAAGTTATTGCTTCTGGAATGCTCGCTACAGCAGATAAAATGGCGATTGCCTTATCGTTAGGTGCGGATTTAATTTATATTGCACGTGCTGCGATGAATACGGTTGGTTGTATTAATGCAGGAAAATGTAATACGAATTTATGCCCTGTTGGTGTTACGTCTCATTTACCCCATTTAGAGGCAGGGATTGTTGTGGAAGAGAAACGTTTCCGAACAGCAAATTATTTACGGACGATGCGTGAAGGATTGTTCATGCTTGGTGCGTCATGTGGGATTGATTCTCCTACGAAATTTGATCATAACCATATTACGCTTCGTGAAGTAAATAACGATGTGAAGAAACTACAAGAGACTTTCGCAACCAATTCAGGCTTTGAAATTGCTAAAGAAGAAGAAGTAGAAAAGCCGAAAGAATTAATCGGTTAAGTTAAATAGAAAGAATACTAGATGATCACTCCGAAATGGTAGACAAGCTATATGTTGGAGTGATTTTTAGTGCCTTTAAAATAACTTTTGTTAGAAGCATTTTTTCATAAAAAAGATTCCCTTACATATAATGAGTAATGGGAATCTAGATAGTTACAGATTTTGGGCTTGTTTGAGATGAGTTACTTCTTTATAACATTTCCGACAGACAGGTAAATACTTTTCATTGCCACCGATATCAATTTGTTTCCCTTCATAAACTGGGAAGCCATCTTCGTCGAAGCGCATATTCATCGTCGCTTTTTTATGGCAGAACCAACATTCTGTTTTTAATTCTTTAATATTGTCTGCATAGATGAGTAAATATTCCGATCCGACAAATAACTCATTAAAAGAGTCGTTTTTGAGGCCATAGCACATGACGGTTATCCCGTGGTTATCGACGAGATCCGTTAATTGTAATACATGTTCTTTCGTTAAAAATTGTGCTTCATCGATGAGGACGGAGGCTGGTTGCTTTTCTAATGAAAGAATAAAGTCAGCTATATTCGTATCATGCGCATAAGTGTATGCTTCCATTTCAAAACCTGCGCGACTCCAAATTTTACCGACTTCAAACCGATCGTCTAGCTGGGATGTTAACGTGACGACCTTTTTACCTTGGATGTCATAATTATAAGCAACTTTGATTATTTCCATGCTTTTTCCAGCTGCCATTGTTGAATAATGAAAAAATAACTTTGCCATTCATACCCTCCGTGCTTTAATCAATTTCATCATACAGGTTTACCGCCGCTACTACAATGTGCAGTCGTTTTTGGTAATTGTGAAATTGATTTGTTTGTGAACATAAAAAAATATGTTTTTTATTGCTCGTTAATTATACCAGATTTATCGACAAATACCTCATGGAAATGACATGATTTTATGATAAGGGGCGAGTTGTAGTACTATAAAACTATAAATGAGGTATGACAATTTAGTGAAGATAGTTCTTTTTGCTTGTTTTTTGAAATACAATGGTAATATAAAATTGTCCATGATACTATTAAAAGTAATGTTTACTAAGAAGGAGGTATTGACATGAATGAGGAAGAACTATTTGGTACGATTATACTTGCATTTTTAGGATTTTTTGTCATTTTTGCATTTGTAGGACTTATCTTATATATTTTACAAGGGATTGGGTTATTTAAGATAGCGAAACGAGAAGGAAGAGCCGACTTAGCTTGGTTAGCATGGATTCCTGTTGCAAGTATGTTTTTAATGACGCTCATTGTTGAAAATAATGTACATAAAGAATTTCGTGGTAAATTGACATTAATTTATGGTATTACATTTGCAGCGTCAGTTATATTGGCTTCATTTATACCATTTGTTGGTTTCTTACCAGCTATCGTGATGTTTTATGCATTTTACTTTTTTGCAGAAAAATTCTCAACGAATCCAATTTTGCATATCGTCATAGCAATTATTACAATGGGTATGGCTATTCCTATCCAGCTATTCATTTTCAGAAATCGTGAATCATTGGTTCCAGATGAAAAAGGTCCAATTATTGACGGCCCAGAATTGTAAGTAGAAAATAAAAAGCGACTCCCTATCGAAGGGGAGTCGCTTTTTTGTATATGTGTTCGAAGTTCGATCGTGCATACGTTATTTCATGTGCTTACCAACGGGCTGTATGGTCTTCGATGGAACCGAGTAAGTTAGTGATTTCGATAGATTCTGATCCAGAAAGGTAAATACGTCCATGATAATGTCCGAACATTTGATGGACTTCTGATTGGATGATGCCCACATTTGTCGTAGCTATTCGTTCAAAGAATGGTGTAAACGTTAATTCGACTCGTCCTGAATGGCAATCGACAAACCAAGGTTTCATATAGTTATCATGATCATAATGAAATTGAAGGTCTTCGCCTATTTTTGTTAGCTTATTATTAACGATGACTGCATTTTCTGTTGATCCTGTATGATCAGTCCACTGCCCGCCAAGATTGATACCAACTGTGTCTTCCTCTTGCTTCCCTGATGCCATGCCCCAATTCCAAGTACTGGAATAAGGCCAGATGCCACGACCATAATCAAGCACCGCAAAATCTGTTTCTGGGTCGAACCTAAATATCTTTTTCCCCACTTTAAAATAACCACTTGTAGGAAGGCAATGATGTTTAGCGGTAAATTGAAATCGTTTCTCACTCCAAGGTACAACTACATTTAGTGTATCGATATCAGGTGGATAGGTGATCGCTATGTCGACCTCTAAATTTTCACCATCAAAATCTGGGCAAGTGATTTTTAATAATGTTTCATTTTCATTGGAAATAAAGAAAAGGCTCATATCTTTATGAATGGCTTCGGCTGTCGCTTGAACCTCGTTTGGCAGATGACAATTGATGCCGAATGGGATCGTAATCGTTTTTTCAAAGAACTGGTTCGTTTCGTATTCTAAATAATACACAAAACAGACAGCCGCATAATCAAGATGGCTAATGGTTGCCGAAAACATCGCATCTTGACCATAGACACACCAATAATTCCACTTTTTCTTCCGTGTAAAACTTCCTGTAACATTGGATGTAATGATTGGACGACGTGCCCAACCGATGCTGTGAGGATTTAATTTTCCATCTGAATCACATAGCAGAACAGGATTTGTTATTTCCTTTTCAATAAAAGTCATGAGATCACCTCGAGATATATAATTGATTATGTG
>JAPFCO010000187.1 GCA_026169505.1 Pseudogracilibacillus sp. | reverse complement strand
GGGTATCCACCATATGTTATACCGACACAAGAAGAAGCATTAGTTTACTCAAAAAGAATCATACATCTAAGTGGTAAGCCTACTATTTTATATAACAACCCAAAAAGAACTGGATTTGATTTATCAGCAAAAAGTATGATTCAGTTAAGTAAGCTAGATTTAGTAATTGGAATAAAAGATGCTGGCAATAAAGAAAAAATTGAAAGAATAAAAAACGGAATACATAACAACAATTTATATTTCTATGCTGGTGGAGAAGTAGGGTTAGAAGAAAAAGTATCCTATGGATATGATCGTCTCTCTTCCATAGCTGGGAATGTTTCCCCGATGGAAATTAGTCAATGGTTTCAAAAAATGCTTATGAAGCAAAAAGTAAGTAAACAAGAAAGCGAAAAAACAGAAAATATGATGGAACAAGTTTATCAAGGAAACGCTATTGTGAATTTGAAAAAAATCATTAATCGTAAAGGTATTCCAATGGGGAATTGCAGAAGTCCTATTGGAAATATTTTAGACTGATTACTAAAACATTTATCTTATCCTGTAATATATAGGTTGCAATTTCTGAACACTTTTAACTTTCTGCGCTTAAAGTTTGTTTAACTAACATAAATTGTTTAAGAATAGAGGGGGGATCAATTTTGAACGAAAAAACAAAGAATATATTAGGACTATTATCTATATTGACCGTAATAATAAGTGTAGTCTTTTTCTTTATAATGAGAGGACCTAATGCGAATTTAACATTGGGTATTAGTGTGTTTACGGTGCTTTCTGTACTTGGAATTATATTTGCCATAATATCTAAAAAAGTGTGGTTTGTTATAATAGGAATTGTTCTGAATGGTGCAGTGTTAATTATCGCTTATTTTCTTTTGCTTGCAGTAGGAATTAGTGAACCGTAAAAGATTATTCCAGAATCGAGCCATTTATAAAGGGAAGGCTTGTTGGAAGATAACAGGACAAAGGGGAATCTAAAGTGGGTTTTAAGAACGAAATAAGTCCAATACTATCAAGAAAAGTTATTTCTGCTGCAATTTCGGGTTCTCTATTTGCTATATTGTTAGGTTTATTTGTGCCAGATCCATTTGGTGTAGGCATTAATTCTTTTGGTGAATATATACAGGACTTCGTAATAGCAGTTCCTGCATATCTAATGTATAGTTTTCCAGTTATCTTACTGTACGGTTCAATAACTTCTACAATAAGCGACTATATAGCCCACTTTATCTCAAATTACACCAAAAAAATTCCCAGGATATATCTTTCATTTGCTCTACATATTATTTTTGGTCTAATTTTACTTTGGTATAGCTTATTAGCATCTATTATATATTTTATAACTGATTATATGTTAATTAAAAAGGACATTTATAAATGGAATAATGCCCTCAAGAGTTTAGGCATTCCGATTTTAGTCTGGATGATATTTATGGGGATTGTATACATTATAGATATAATTTGGTGAACACTTATTAAACAAACAGGCGCATTTTTGAAAGGATTTGCGCTTATTCAGTAATAGGGCCAGATCTTAAATAGAATTTAGGAGGACAATGGCAAACAGTTTATCGGTGATGGGATTATCATTGGTTTCAATGATTGCATCTGGTCAATTGTTATTTTATGATGCAATCATCGTTGAAGGATAGTCGATTAATTTGTGATTTATAATTACGAGAATCATCTTGAACGGAGTAGTTTTATTAGTTGCTAACTTTCTTTTTCTGGTAATAGGTTTGATGAACGTAAAAGAGGTTATTCAAGAAATGATTGATTGCTTAATAAAGTAGTAAGTTACAGCAAGCAAAAAAGCTCAGACTAAATCTGAACTTTTTCATTTGCTAATTTCATTGTTAAAGCATTGTTGAAACAGATGCTAAACCCGTTACCTTTTATATATAAGATCTATCCTTTGTCTACTATTTCGTTTTCAACCACGCGACTGACATTGTCCCATGACCAGCATGTACACCCGCAACAGGTACTAAAGTTTCAATTTTTACTTTTAATTGTTCATGCATATCTTCAATCTCTTCTTTCCATTTATGAGCGCGATCGATAACCCC
>JAPFCO010000500.1 GCA_026169505.1 Pseudogracilibacillus sp. | reverse complement strand
TGGTATCCATCTATTCCGGAACCAAGATTGAAAATAATGTATTTATTGGTGACGATGCAAGTATTAGAGAAAATGTTTCGGTTGGCAAGAATTCGGTAGTTGGAAGAGCTGCAATTGTTGAGTTGAATACGACTATAGGAGAATCTTGTACCATTCAAACACAGGCCTATGTAACGGGAGACACGATACTTGAAGACCATGTTTTTATAGGGCCTTGCGTATCCATGTCTAACGATAAGTACATGGGGGCAGAGCAGTATTCCTTAAAAGGTCCTTATATTAAAACAGGAGCTAAAATTGGCAATAATGCATCCCTATTGCCAGGTATTGTAATAGGGACCAACACCATTATTGGTGCGGGATCTGTTGTTACCAAAAATATGGATGATGATATTGTTGCAGCTGGGGTTCCAGCGAGGAAACTGAATTCGTAGGAAAATTATCAGCAACCATATCTACATGAAGAAAGGTGGGATAATTATGCCGAGAAAAATTTGCATGGTTGTAGCATATCATCCATTTATGGACGCGAGAATTTTTAGGAAAGAAGCAAAAAGCCTACAAAAGGCAGGGTACAACGTCACGATGATTGTCCCAAGACAGAATGGACATTTATTCGATATTGATGGTACTCCCTTTACAAATAGTTTCAGAAATAAGGTTTTTACCCATGAAGGAATAAAGATTGTCACATACAACTGGGAAAGTTGCAAAAATCACTTAAATAAAGTCTTAAGCAATGAAAATGTTTGGGAGGCTCAAGGTTTTAACAACCCTTTAACCCAACTTGCCATCCAGCAGGATGCTGATATCTATCACACCCATGAGTACCTCTCTCTTTTTGCTGGAGTTGGTATAAAGAGATTAATGAAGAAACAAAAAGGAAAATACGTTAAGTTAATTTATGATAGCCATGAATTGACACCTGATCCTTTAGATGCCAAATATTCTGAGGATGCAAGGAAAAACCTGCAGCAAAAACTTCTTTACATGCTTGAAGAAGTAGACTATGTCATCACTGTTTCAGATTCAATTAAATCATGGTATTTAGCACATAAGCCGAATTTACCAGTGGAGGTGATATATAACTCCCCTCCACTGGCTAAACATTATCAACCTAAAGAGTATCATTCAAATAATTTAACTATTGGTTATGAAGGAAATTTTGACGATAAAAAAGGAATTAAGGAAAAGATTATTGGCATTACGGAAATATGCTCTAAAAGAGTCGCCTTTCAATTCAAAGTTATTGGAGGAAGTCGCTTTGGTAATTCATTTTTAATACCAAAGCATCTCCAAAGTAATGTACAACTAACCGGATGGGTCGATTATCAAGCCATTCCCAATCATTTGAAAGATGTTGATATTGGCTGGATTGATTTGGAGGATGTAGAATACTCTCTTAATAAAAAATACGCATTACCAAATAAATTTTTCAGTTATCTAAATAATGGTATACCAATATTAGTGAACAAATGCCATGAAATGGAAAGCTTTATTCGTAAACACCAATGTGGCTTTGTTGTAGAAAAGACGAATGCGACATCTCAAGATTATGCAGAAGCATTGCTACTTTTGAAAGAAGATAAAGAAAAACTAAAACAACTAAGTCAAAATTGCCGTAAAGTAATGGAAAGCTTGTATTCATGGGAAAATATGGAGAAACGTTTATTGAGCGTTTATCAACAACTCCTAACCAAGTCATAACATCAGCGCGTAAACTCTAATCTATGTTATATGATAATTCCTCAAAGAGACTGTCTTTAAAGAAGAGATGGAGATCTTTTGAACTACAATCTACGAATACTATTAAAGTAGTACATGATCAGCCTTACTAAGATGGAACGTCAAATAGATTATTTAATCCTATTAGAATAAATAGAACATGCGAAAAGGAGGTGAGATTTACTCATCTCCTTTTCGCGTGTTTAGTGATTACTAGCTATTACCTTTTACCTTTTTTACCCAATCAACTGTATTCAGTATTCCGTCCTTAAAAGGTGTCTTTTGCGTCTGACCAACCATATCCGCAAGTTTTTTCACTGATCCTCGATGGCTTTGAACATCTGCCTTTCGAGCAGTCCTTTTAAGAATAGTTCCTTTATATTTCATGCTATCGGCCACGGTTTCCACTACCGTTTTGATATCTGTTTGCTGGTCTGTCGTAATGTTTACACATTCGCCAGGGGGAATAACGGGAAATACTTTTAATACAATATGAGCCGTATCTTGTACATAAATATAATCTCTGGTTTGTTTACCATCTCCATGAATCTCTGGAGTAGATCCATCTAAGATCTTTTTAATGGTAAGTGGAATTACCCCTGCCATCTCTCCTTCAAAGTTTTGTCGCGGTCCATAGTTATTAAATGGGCGAACAATAAAGGCATCCAAGTCAAACATTCTTACATATGATTGCAACATCAGATCGGCCGAAGCTTTCCCTGCTGCATATGTTGTCAACGGAATAAGAGGATGACCTTCATCCATAGGCTGGTATTGAGCCGAACCATATGCCTCCGAAGAAGAAAAGTGACATAATGTTTGAAAGGAATTTTTTCGTTGAAGTTCTAATAAATTTTTTAAAACAAGTACATTTGTCAAAAAAGTATTGGCGGGATTCATAAAGGAATAATTTAGTGGTTTGGTTGCGCAGTTAAATACAATGTCAATATCATATTTTTCAATGATATAGGTAAGTGCTTCTTGATTCTCAGCATTATCTACGTGGAGGATTGCTCCTTTATTTAATGCGTGATTTAGATTATCTTTTGTCCCAATAAAGAGATTATCTATAATTACAACTTGCTTTGCTTCCTCCGCTATCAGCTGATCTACCAAATGGCTACCAATAAAACCGGCACCTCCAACAATTAAAATGGTGCTATTCTTAATTGATTGTCGTTTCAATCTTTGTCCATTCCTTTCCGTATATTAATTTAAAAATTTAACCGGGATTGGCCGCCGTCTACACTTATAGTTGACCCAACAATCCATGAGGCCTTAGCGGAAGCCAAAAATACGGCAACATTTCCAATCTCCTCCGTTTTTCCAAGTCTCCCTGCTGGTATTTTGTCGCGGGCATAATTTTCGAGGTAATTGGAATCCTGTTCTAATCTGCGTTTCCACACTTCATTAGGATGATAAATGGCTCCTGGTGCAATCCCGACTACACGAATATGGTTTGGGATTACCTCAGAACTAAAAGATTTTGTGAAACTGATTAAAGCAGCCTTTGAAGCATTATATGAAGGTAAACCTCCAGCTTCCTTTCCATAAATGGAGGAAATATTGATAATAACCCCTCCCCCATCATCGCTCATGTGCTTACTTGATAATTGACTTAAATGAACTGCAGCAATGAAATTTAATTCCATCGCTTCCGCAAACACGGTTGGGGTTGTATCTAGTGTTCTATTTCCATGGCTAGCCCCCACATTATTTACGAGAACATCAATACCATTAAAGTCACGAACAAATTCTTTAATTAACAGCTCTCTATTTTCAATTTTTGAAAGATCATGTTGAAAAGTTTGTACGCCTAACTCCTTCTTTGCAAGCAATAGTTCTGCTTTGTTTCTAGCCGCAATTCCAACACTTGCTCCTTCTTCAAGAAAAGCTTTGGCGATTCCCTTACCAACACCTCTTGATCCCCCAGTGATTAATACCTTTTTTCCTTTTAAATTTAAATCCATTTATGACTCCCCCCCAAGTCGTGCATTCCCAATACCTGTTCAAAAAGTTGCTCAACTAGAAACAAACTAGGCTCACTAGTGCTCCGTATTATAATACCTCCCAATATTTCTATCTTCTCAAGCACATTTATTTATATTTGTATGAACAATCCAGCAAAGTTGTTAATACGTTAATACTAATTATTAAGGAAATGATTAAGGATGGAAGTAGATGATTGCGATTTATACCCATTTCATTCCTAGCTTTCTTCGTAGTTTTTGCCTAAAAAATAATAGTAGGCAAACACACGACTACTACAAATAATGAAACGGAAGGACAGATACATTTGAGAGTACTGCATATTTCTTATGGTTCGCCTATGATTGAATTATCAAAGGGATTACAATTAAGAGAAGTTCAGTCAACATCTTGTCACTTTGACAAACACCCTTTTAACTTTAAACCCGATCTATGTTTAAATTTGAATTTGCATCCGGTAGCCACAAGGCATGCTAAAATTAACCAGTATTTACAAGAAGCGATACAAGCGTATGATATATTTCATTTTCATTTTGGCGAAACATTTTTTCCTGATAAAAGTGACTTGGAAATTTTGAAACAAGCCGGAAAGAAAATGGTTGTACATCATCACGGTTCTGACATTCGTCTTCTTTCAGTTGCTCAAAAAAACAATCCTTATGTTCGGGTAAAACCGGAATGGACAGAAGCGAAAATTAAAAAAAATCTATCTATTTTATCAAAATATATTGATCATGCGATTGTTCAGGATCATGAATTAAAGGGGTATATTTCAGATTTCTATAAGAATATCCATGTTATCCCACATGCAATTGATCTCAATCAGTTTAAACCACAATATCCACCAATGAAAAATGCTTTCCCCCTCGTTGTTCATGCCCCGACAAAGCGAAACTTAAAAGGGACAGAATCCATTATCGAAGCTGTTAACCAGCTTAAAAATACTGATCTTTCATTTGACTTCAAACTAATTGAAGGGATGGATCACCAAGAAACGATGAAACTTTTATCAGCTGCAGATATCGTGATTGACCAGTTACGAATTGGTTCATACGGTTATTTGAGCTCAGAAGCAATGGCATTGGGAAAGCCGGTTATATGCTATATTAGGGAGGATCTAAAAGAAAAATACCCACCAGAACTACCTATTGTTCATGCGAATCCAGATACCATTACAACGGTTTTACGAAATTTAATCAATCATCCAAATCAATGGAATAATATCGGGGTAAGAGGAAGAACTTATGTTCAAAATCACCATCATACACAAAAGATAATCAATCAGTATCTTGATATTTATAAAAAGTTATAATCCGTTGAATCTACTAATGAAAGAGGTGAGCAGCTTCTCACCCTTTCGTTGTTTTGAGGATTTCAATTATATTTTTCGACGTTTTACCATCTCCAAAAAGCTGTGGATATTGCTTAGGAGTTTTAAGCTGTTCCAACGTATCGACGATTAACTGCGTATCAGCGCCGACTAATTGATTCCAGCCAGATCGCACCGTTTCTACCCACTCAGTCTCATCCCTTAATGTAATACAAGGAACCCGTAACATGTAGGCCTCTTTCTGTATTCCACCTGAATCCGTTAATATAGCATTTGCCTGCGAAGCAACAGCTAACATGTCAAAATAGCTTAGGGGTTCCACAA
Organism: Pseudogracilibacillus sp.; assembly: GCA_026169505.1. GTDB lineage: Bacteria > Bacillota > Bacilli > Bacillales > Amphibacillaceae > Pseudogracilibacillus. Next base: position 727 of record JAPFCO010000500.1, on the reverse strand, counting down.
CTTTAATAGGTAAGGATGAAAGGTATTCGGTTAACCCAAATTGATTTATTTTTCGTTTGGTTCTAGGGTGGAGCGGAAGAATAACCTCCATATCTAATTGTTGAAAGGCTTGCAAAATTGATTTTAAACGTTTTGGGTCATCCGTATTTTCGGCCCGATGAATTGTTGAAAGATAATAATTTTTCGGGGTAAGTGATAACGATTCTAGCATGGTGGATTGTTGCACTGCATGATGCCTAAAACGCAGAACTGCATCATACATAATATCGCCCGTTAGATATACTTCCTTTTCAATCCCTTCCCTCTTCAAATTTTCAACGGCAATATGTGAAGGACAAAATAACCAATGCGCGAGATGATCTGTTACAATCCGATTGATCTCTTCCGGCATATTCTTATTAAAACTGCGCAACCCAGATTCCACATGTGCCACTGGAATATGGAGTTTTGAAGCAGCTAAACCGCCAGCAAGTGTTGAGTTAGTATCTCCATACACCAATACCAAATCCGGTTTGACGTCAATCATAACCTTCTCCAGATCTATCAACATTTTCCCAGTTTGTTTTCCGTGCAATCCAGATCCAACACCTAAATAAAAATCCGGCTTTGGAAGATCCAATTGTTTGAAGAAAATGTTGGACATATTTTCATCATAATGTTGCCCGGTGTGTACAATGACTTCTTCCATTTTTGGATCGGATCTTAAACTTTCTGACAGCATACACGC
>JAPFCO010000123.1 GCA_026169505.1 Pseudogracilibacillus sp. | reverse complement strand
CCTTTAGAATCCTGATTGGAATTCTAAAGGGCTTTATTTTTAAATTGTATTTTCTACCTACCATCATAAGTGTTTTTAAACATTTTTAATAACAGCCTTATTATAAACGAGAGCAACGTTATCTATAACAGATTTATTTGTTTCTATTACAATTAACTTCATAATAAATTTCCTCCGCCTCTATCGATAAAATAATTACGTCATATTTTTTGCAGGTATGATATTATCCCATTTTCGGATGATAAAAAGACATATTTATCGGATACTAGTTAATTAACTGAGATGTATCCATGAAACTATACTAGCATCATAATTTAAATAGGGAGCTGTAATCAAATATGATTGATACAAAATATAAATGGTTACCACATTTAGAGGGCGCTATCCCAACTGCTGGTCGAGGTAAACGAATCAGTACATATAATATTGCTTTAGAGGGCTGGAGAAGAGGACTTGGTTTAACTTTTCATGGTGTAGTAAAGGAAGGAAAAAAAATAAAAATTAGATATTCTTTAAGTAACGATAATAGAACGCACCTATTTTCATTATCAATGGGGGATAAAGTTACAGAAGAAGCTTTTAATATATGTGAAGATAAAGAGCGTACAAAACAATACCTCTCTGCTAAAAACGTACCTGTACCCCAAGGTAAGATTTTTGGACCTGAACATAATGATGAAGAAATTTATACTTACGCAAAAAAACTTGGTTTTCCATTAGTATTAAAACCGATTGATGGTAATGCAGGAAAAGGTGTATTCGCTAATATCCAGCATATTGATGCTTTAAAAGAACTTTTAATTCATGAGAGAATGAAGTTAGGGTATGAATATCTAATCGTTGAGTCTTTTATTAAGGGACAAGAATTTCGGATATGTGTTATTGAAGACAAAGTAATTGGTGCATTAAACAAAAGGCCAGCTAGCGTCATTGGAGATGGAAAACATACTATAAAACAACTTATTATTCAAGTTAATAAAGCTCGAAAGATGAACCCGCATTTGACAAGTAGGATAATTAAAATTGATAGAGATATTAATGATCAGCTTTTGAATATCAGATATACATTAAAATCAATCCCTCAGAAAGGCGAACGTGTCTATTTACGTACTAAAAGTAATTTGTCTCAGGGAGGGGATACAATAGACGTTACAAATGAATTAACGGATGAATTAAAAAACATTGCAATTAATGCTGGAAAAGCAATTCCTGGCTTAGAGCACTACGGTGTAGATATGATTGTCGATGTTGAAAGAAATACAGGAACAGTTTTAGAAGTTAACGCTAGACCTGATATAGGTGGGCATGTATTCCCAGTGGAAGGGCAACCTAGAGATCTTGCTAAAGATATAGTTGATTATTACTTTCCAGAAACAATGAGTATCAAGCAATCTAATTTATACTTCAACTTTGATAGTATCGCAGATTCATTAACTAGCCGGGCAGCAGAAGTTATTAAAATTGGTAGTTGTCCAATCGGCAAATTATTTAGTAAGAAATATATTATTTCTGGTCGGGTACAAAAAGTGGGATATAGAAAGTGGATCACAAGAAAAGCTCGTGAATGTGATTTACATGGCTATACTCGCAATCTGAGAAATGGAAAAGTGGAAGTACTTGTAGCTGGCGCAAAAGAATACGTTGTGAATGACTTTAAAGACATTTGTTTTATAGGGCCTAAAAAAGCAAGAGTTGAAAACATTCAAGAAAAGGAATGGAAAAAACCATTAGAAATAGGATTTAAAATTCATACCACTAAAAAAGAACAAAGAATAACTATATTAGAAAATGAAAAGATTATAAAAAAATTACATGAGGACAAAAAGGCATTACAAAAAGAAGTTCGGACGTTAGAAAATAGGTACCATCAAATAACACATAATCGATGGTGGAAATTAACTTATCCTGTAAGATATATATCTGCTGTTTTACAGAATAAACCAAAGCCTAAGTAAAAAGAATGACTACGATAACCTATCCTTTTGTGCCACTAAGACTTTTTATCTCTTTTTGATTAAGGGGATTTTACGAAAGATGCAATAAATGGAGTAGTTTATGATAGTCGAATAAGCAAAATACCTAGTTTGGTGCAACTACAGAATTTAATTATATAGTATCAATTGTCTCTATATTTATCCGTTATATGGAACGAATCCATACGATTAAAGGCATCATTAAACGACTTTATAATAATATTTTTTAAAAAATCAACTGAGATTTTTTACCATCAGATGCACCTTTTCAACACCATCTATATAAATATATCGTAACTTAAATGATGTTGATCATTCACATCATTGCAGGAGTTTACTGGCAAAGTATCTAAACAAAGCAACATATGATATATCTTCGTCAGCAAGTCCACTACGTAATTTAGATAATTAACCGTACAGGCCCTTATAATTACTTATACCTATTTGTTTGTTTAGGAAGGTTTGGGTGATTAGCAAGCAACCACCGTCAGTAACGATAATTTTTGGCATTTTTAAATCCCTTACAACTCAGCTTTCTTATATTTCTGCCATATTTCCCTATAAAGTAAATATCCTATTGGACGTAAAATAAAAAACACCTCGTACAAGGTGCTTAGATTAATACTAAATAGATTATTAGATTTATTTTCCTTCTACTGTTTCTGGGAACATTTCATCAACTACTTTTTTAATGACATGTCTAGGTTTCTCTTCCTCAAGATAATCATCTGTCAATAAACCTGGAAGACTATTAATTTCCATTATATAAGGCTTATCCCCAGAAATTAATACGTCAGCCCCACAAAGAAATATCCCTTTTATTGAATTAATTGCTTTTCTAACATGTTCCTTTATATCTTCGCTTATATCATCTGTTACATCTATTGCTTCTCCTCCAGTAGAGAGATTAGATGTTTTTCTAACAAATACTCTTTTATTCATTTCAGGAACAGATTCAATATTATATCCTTGATACGACAAAATCCTTTCACTTTCTTTATTCACCTTGATTTTTTTATAAACAGGACTCTTCTCTCTTTCTTTATTTTTAAAGGCTATTAACTCGTTTATAGTTTGTTCCCCATCACCTATGACATGAGCAGGTATATTTCTATTTATTGTTATTATTTGATTATTTAAATAAGTAAATCGGTATTCTTCGCCTTCTATATACTTCTCTACTAAAATATCTGTATATTTTCTAGCAATTTTTTCAAAATGCTTTTTAAATTCTTCATAATTGTTTATATTCACATAAACAAGTTTCCCTAACTTTCCACTTGCTGGCTTCAAAACTACGGGTAATATTGTACTAGCCCAATACCATGCCCTAACCAGATCTTTATGATCAAAAACTGTGTTTTCGATACCATTATATCCTCTATTTCTCAATATTCGACTAGTAACATCTTTCATCTTTATAACTCTAATAGCAAGTGGAGTACTTGAACTATCCCTTACATTTCCATTTCTCACGATATAGCTTTGGTTGCCATATGACATTCTAAATCTTTTATCAGAGATATTTTCGAATCTCACACCGCGTTTATAAGCCTCATTTACTATCAATTTATCTTGCTTCCTAATCTTTATCTGATCCAAGTCTGCCATATCCATGTTTCACACTCTCCCTCTCTTATATAATAGAATAAGAAAGTGATTTTTGCTATCAATGTTATTCAATTGTTATTCAATTTTAAACTGACTGTTGAATTACTTCATGTTTTTTCCAAAAAACCGGATTGTTCTTCGTAACTTCTTTACCCTCATCTGGATCTGACTCTAATCTTTCAGTCAACGCCTCATCTACTTTTTCTTCCTTGATTGGAATAGATTCCATTCCCTTCTATTTTAGGGGTTTAATTCCTTTGTCGTCCTACTACTTTTCACGAATTTCTTTCATTCAAGTAAACTTGATTAGTACTTTATACTAATAGTTTTTAAGCTAATGATACTATAATTGTTTATACTTCCGTATAATATCTTTAATTATGAAGTTAATTCAAATATAAAAATAACAGTACTCCATCTAATATCGATTAGATGGAGTACTGTTATTTTTATTATTTATCGTTTAAAATATTATAGTAAGCTATAAAACTAGAAATATTATGTTGTGTATAGTCATTACGCAAATCATATCCTTTTAGACCGCTTTGCACGGCGCCTAAACAAAGAGACTTATTTGAATAATACATCGCAGACTCAGGACGCAATTGCATTTGTAATTGGAATTGGATACCATGATGGATTGCTTGTTT
>JAPFCO010000096.1 GCA_026169505.1 Pseudogracilibacillus sp. | reverse complement strand
CCATTTTTCCCTGGTAATATGACATCTAATAAAACTAAGTCTGGTTGTATTGTTGTGAATTGTTCGATCGCTTCATCACCATTTTCGATAAGTGTTGCCTGAAATTGAGCCTTTTGTAAATAAGCACGCAATACTTGGCTAATCGCATATTCATCTTCTATAATTAAAATTTTTTGCATCAAATCACCTTATATCATTTGTTTGTTTCTTTATTTTACCATGAAAGCAAGTAATGATGATATGATGTTTAAAAAACGAGTGGAGAGAAAATACATTAACCGGATTTTACAAGCAATAGATTGCATATAATAACCTACTTGCAAATCCTAGTAACAATCAGTTGGTACAAAAAAATTACTACTATTTCATAATAAACATAGTCTGTGCCATAAGTGCCAGGTAGTGTCTGAAGCCACAGCTTCGGAAAAGCACTTCGCTTTCCGCGGGCTTGCGCGTGAATGACCAACCCTACAAAACACTTGTACTAGTCGTCCTGTACGTCGAAGGCTCAACACTCGCCCACTAAAAAGCGAAATATATTCAGGATGCGGGTTTCTCCTGTATCAATTTGGAGGAAATTGCTAACTCTGCAATTTTATATCGAAAACAGCTTGAAACTACGTCGCATTTTCCGTCAACAGTGATCATTAAAAAAACACTGTTAACTGGTAATCTACCGCCTAACAGTGTTTTGATATTCTTTTATGATCTTACATAGCCACCAAATGACTCTTTGATTGCTGTAATAATTGCTTGCATTGACGCGTCAACTTCTTCATCTGTTAATGTTTTTTCTGGATTTTGATAATGAATATTGAAAGCAATTGACTTTTCATCGATGTTCAAATTATCACCGGTATATACATCAAATGCTTCAACTTGTTTCACTAAAGGTGCTCCAACACGCTTAATTTCTGCTTGTACATTTCCAGCATGGACAGCATCTGAAACGACAAACGCTACATCTCTTACAATGGATGGATATTTTGGAACTGTTTTATACGTTAATGCCTTACGGTCCAAGCTCAAAATATATTCCATATCAATATCAAAAACATACGTTTCTTTCAGATCACGTTCTTTTGCAACCGCTGGGTGAACTTGACCTAGAAATCCAATTAGTTGATCTTCTAGATGAATCGTGGCACAACGACCTGGATGCATACCGTCCATTTGCGTTGGTTGATAAGTGACATCGATATTTAAATAATGAAACAGACCCTCCACAATCCCTTTTACCACATAAAAATCAACTGCTTTTACTTCCTGTTGCCAAGCATGATCCACCCAAGTTCCTGTAATTGCACCAGTTAAACGGGCATGTTCTTTTGGCTGTTTTGTAATCTGCTTTTCTTCTGATAAAAAGATCGAACCTAATTCATACAAAGCTACATCAGTTTGATTACGTGCGACATTATAAGTTAAGCGCTGCAATAATTCCGGTACTAAACTCACACGTAAATATTGATGGTCCTCACTCATTGGCATGGACAAAGCTACTGGCTCTAAGTTGTCCGGTAGTTCAGGACTAACAAATGATGTTGCATCTTTTTTATTTAATAAAGAATACGTAATTGCTTCTGATAAGCCAACACTTTGTACATAACTTTTCACATGACGACGTAGTAGTTGTTCCTCCGTTAATCCACCAGGTTTCGATGCGTTTGCTGGTAATGTAAATGGTAAATGATCATACCCATAGATACGAGCAACTTCCTCCAACATATCTTCGAAAATAGTAATATCACCCCGTCGGGTTGGTACGTTTACTTTTATATCGTCCTCCGTACGAGCAAATGTAAAGCGTAATTTACGTAAAATATCTTCTATTTCTTCATTTGAAATATTCGTACCCAAACGACGATTTACTTCTCTTGTATTCATTTGGACAGTACGCTCCGTGCGATCTAACGCATCAAATTCGGCAATGTTTCCTACAACGGTACCATTAGCATATTCCACTAATAATTCACATGCACGGATTCCTGCTTCACGCACCCGATTCGGATCAATTCCCCGCTCATATCGTGTACTTGCTTCACTACGCAAACCTGTTTCTTTCACTGTATGTCGAACAGACTGTCCATTAAAATAGGCAGCTTCTAATAAAATTGTTGAAGTATTTTCATTAACCTCTGTCTCTGCCCCGCCCATCACACCTGCAAGTGCAACACCTTTTTCGCCATTTGTAATGAGTAAGTTTTCCGAGCTTAATGTTCGAGTTTGATCGTCTAATGTAACAAGCTGCTCTTGATCTTTCGCATGACGAACGACAATTTCCTTTGAGTCCAATAAATCGTAATCAAATGCATGCAATGGCTGACCATACTCTAATAACACGTAATTCGTAATATCAACGACATTATTAATGGAGCGAATACCCGCAGCTAGCAAGTAATTTCTCATCCATAAAGGTGCTGCTTGCACCTTTATGTCTTTGATAATAAATGCTCCATAATAAGGACAAGCATTAGCATCATCGACCTTAACAGTGACAAAATCTTCCACTTTTTCGGTTGAAGTCGGTAAAGCTGGTTTAGGTAATACGAGCTCTTCATCTAATATAGCTGCAACTTCATATGCAACTCCTAGCATACTTAAAGCATCTGCACGGTTTGGTGTTAAATCAAACTCCAACACAGCGTCATCTAAATTTAGTAATGCATCAACATCTTCCCCAACTACTGCATCATCTGGTAGCACAACAATTCCTTCTGCGTATTGTGTGTGAATAAATCTCTCACCTACACTTAACTCCTGTAAGGAACAAATCATCCCATTTGATTCAATACCACGTAGTTTTACTTGTTTAATTTTAAAATCTCCCGGTAATACTGCACCTGGCTTTGCGACAACAACCTTTTGTCCTTGTCCAATATTAGAAGCTCCACAAATTATTTGCAATGGCTCTTCTTCTCCAACATCGACTTGACATAATTTTAATTTATCAGCATTCGGATGTTGTTCACATTCTTTTACAAAGCCGACAACGATATGATCACTTGTTTCTGAAATGATATATTCAATACCATCTACTTCAATACCTGATTTAGTAATTTTTTCACCTAATTGTTCTGGTGTTTGAACACCAAAATCAACATAATTTTTCAACCAATTCAATGATACTAACAACGTAAATACCTCCCCTTAAGCTTCATGAAACTGTTTTAAAAAGCGTGTATCATTCGTGTAGAACCGACGGATATCATCAATTCCGTATTTCAACATCGCGATTCGATCAGGACCCATTCCAAAGGCAAAGCCAGTATATTCTTTTGGATCATAGCCAGCCATTTCTAATACTTTTGGATGTACCATACCTGCTCCTAAAATCTCAATCCAACCGGTACGTTTACAAACAGAGCATCCTTCTCCAGCACATACTTTACACGATATATCCATCTCAACAGACGGCTCTGTGAATGGGAAAAAGCTAGGACGTAAACGAATATCACGATCTGTGCCAAACATATGTTTCGCAAGTAAATCTAATGTCCCTTTTAAATCACTCATCCGCACATTTTTATCCACATATAACCCTTCGATTTGTGTAAACTGATGGGAGTGTGTTGCATCATCACTATCTCGACGATATACTTTTCCAGGACAGATCATCCGGATTGGTTCCGCGCCGTCAAGGGCACTCATTGTACGTGCTTGTACGGGTGATGTGTGTGTACGTAATAACAATTCATTTGTAATATAAAACGAATCTTGCATATCCCGTGCTGGATGTCCTTTTGGTAAATTTAATGCTTCAAAATTATAATAATCTGTTTCCACTTCTGGACCTTCGCGCACTTCATAACCTAAGCCGATAAATAAATCTTCAATTTCTTCTATAATCGATGTTAAGATATGTTTCCCACCAAAGTTCACAGATCGTCCAGGTAACGTCACATCAATCGTTTCATTCTCTAATTGTTTCTCTAATTCAGCACGCTCTAACAGCTGCTTCTTTTCATCGATTGCGGCTTGGATTGTCGTACGAACTGTGTTCGCTAACTCTCCAATAACAGGACGTTCTTCTTTAGAAAGCTTCCCCATCCCACGTAATACTTCCGTTATAGACCCTTTTCTACCTAAGTATGCTACTTGAATGTCTTGTAATGCTTTTAAATCTTCTACATTCGTCACCTTTTCTGTTGCTTCTTGCTCTAATTTCTTTAATTGTTCTTGCACGAAAATACCTCCTTTAAATAATGGTTAGTAAACTTGGCTTATCGTCAAGCATGTATGGCCACTTAGTTGCACTTATGCAGGAAAGAAAGTTTTATATTTTCTTTTCTGCCAATACAAAAAGCCCAATCCCCTAAAAAAGGGACGAGGCTATTATTTCGCGGTACCACCCTTGTTGACACATAAATGTATCCAACTTGAGATTGATAATGGATGTAATATCCAGAACACGATTAAGTGTCAGCTCTTAGAGTGAATCATAACAAATAGTTGAAGAGAAATGTTTGCAGTCTGAGACATTTCTTCCCTTACTTCACTAACGGTTTGCTACTTAGCTCTTTCAACGCTTTTTTCATATGAAACTATACATTATTATATCCAAGCACTGTATTTTATGCAACTATTTCACCATCGCATAAAGCAATATTCCCGTTGCTACACTCACATTTAATGACTCCGCTTGACCGTAGATAGGGATTTTCACAAACTCATCTGCCATTGCTAATACTTCTTCTTGAATTCCTGCTCCTTCATTCCCGACGATCAACGCATCTTTTTGTGTGAATTGTACATTAGGAAGTGCGACAGCTTGAGATAAATCACTCGCCCAGATCGTATAACCTGCATGTTTTAATGTAACCATCGCTTCTTTCATATCTACTTGTTCCATTCGAATATGAAATAAAGATCCTTGGGTCGCACGAATTACTTTATCATTATAAAGATCAACTGTACCTTTGCCGACATATATTTCAGATGCTCCAACAGCATCGGCAGTCCGAATAATCGTACCAACATTTCCTGGATCTTGTAAGCCATCTAATAAAAGCACAGGGCCAGTTGGTCTCTTATCAATCATTTTCATTTGTACAACAGCAACTACTCCTTGTGGGGTTTGTGTTTGCGATACCGAATCAAACACTTCTTTACTGACAAAGATGATTGGTAAATCACTCCATGCACTTGGAGTTTCAATTGCTTCATGTACAATAATTGTTGTAATTTTCCAGCCACTTTTATATGCCTCTTCAATTAAATGAAATCCTTCAATTAAAAAACATTGCATTTGATTGCGGTACTTTTTCGTATGTAATTTTCGCCAATTTTTCACTTGTTCATTTTGAATCGATGTAATCAACATGATCAGTCCTATATTCATTTATTCCTATCATACATATTTCTATGCTAAACGGTCAAACTATTACAAAAAGGAGGTCATTTATTTATGGATCTAAATATTCGAAAAGCAATTTTGCATAATATTAAAGAAAATTCGCAAGATGAGCTTGAAGCTACGATTGTCGATGCAATTCAAGATGGAGAAGAAAAGTTACTGCCTGGGCTTGGCTATTTATTTGAATTAATTTGGCAAGAATCAGATGAAGCAGTGAAGGTGGAAATGGTCTCAACATTAGAAAAAGCTGTCCAACAATCCTCCGCTCAATGACCCAATCCTTTAGGCCTACTTTACTTGCTTCTTCTTAGTAAAATTTGTATGATATAAGAAGGTAAAGGTGGGGCGATAGAATGAATCAGATTAATAACTACTTAGCTAACTTTGCATTACCAACAGTTTCAACAACAGGAACGATGAATGAAAATGATGCAACAAATCAAATGAATGATTTTCAAACATTATTAATGGAGAAAATAAACTTGGCTCAGCAGATGAACCAGGAATTACAAGCAACAGAAACAAGTCCATTGACACCGTTTCTCTTGTCTTCGATGATGCAGTCAAATCAACAGCCGTATATGGAGAGCAACATGTATGGCAAGCAACAATCGAATCCGTACGAACAAATGGTTGCAGCATATGATTCAAATCCTCTAGGGCCAACAGTAGCTAATTTAAAGAAACAACCGCCTACAAATGAGTATAATGCTTTAATTGAACAGGCTGCCAATAAATATAATGTTGATGTGAACTTAATCCATGCCATTATAAAAATGGAATCCAATTATAATCCGCACGCTAAAAGCCATGCTGGTGCAGTTGGTTTAATGCAATTGATGCCGACAACAGCAAAAGCAGTTGGTGTAAAAGACCCATATAATGTAGCACAAAATATTGATGGTGGTACAAAGTATATTAGTAAGATGTTACAAGCTCAACATGGGGACGTACAAATGGCACTTGCTTCTTATAATGCAGGCCCTGGTAATGTAAAAAAATATGGAGGCATTCCACCATTTAAAGAAACACAAAACTATGTTCGTAACGTAATGGATTATTATAAGGCTTAAAAAACCATGATCACTATTGACGAAACCTGTCAAAGAAAATCATGGTTTTTATTTTTGAATAAAATGTATTTCATATAAAACTAAAACGACATTTCTCTTATAGTTGCTGTCATAGGTCTTACCTGCTAGTTCTATGCTAAACGTATGGAAGCTACTGTATCTTTATCTAGCTTTTTAATTACTTCAACAATTAATTCGACAGCATGTTCGAAATCGTCACGATGTAACATTGCGGCATGTGAGTGAATATACCGTGTAGCGATTGTAATCGATAAAGCAGGCACACCATTGGCTGTTAAATGAATAGCTCCTGAATCTGTACCACCACCAGCCATTGATGTATATTGATATGGAATATTCTTTTCTTCTGCCGTTTCAATGACTAAGTCACGAACACCTTTATGCGAAATCATGGAAGCATCATATAAAACAATTTGTGGTCCTTCCCCTAATTTACTATCAGCATCCTTAGCAGATATTCCTGGTGTGTCACCAGCAATACCAACATCTACACCAAATGCAATATCAGGTTCAATTAAATGAGCAGACGTTTTTGCCCCACGTAACCCTACTTCTTCCTGAATCGTACCTACACCATATACTGTATTTGGGTGTGCTTGTTCTTGTAGATTTTTTAGTACATCAATTGCAATCGCGCAACCAATCCGGTTGTCCCAAGCTTTTGCTAATAGCATTTTTTCATTCTTCATCTGCGTAAATTCAAAATAAGGAACGACTGAATCTCCAGGACGTACCCCAAATTCCTCAGCTTCTTCCTTACTAGATGCACCAATATCGATAAACATCTCTTTAATATCTACAGGTTTTTTCCGCGCTTCTGGAGATAAAATATGCGGCGGCTTTGAACCAATAACACCTGTTAGATTACCTGAAGCTGTCATAATCGTGACACGTTGTGCAAGCATGACCTGGTTCCACCAACCACCAATTGTTTGGAAAAAAAGGAAGCCATCTTTATCTATTCTTGTCACCATGAATCCGACTTCATCTAAATGCCCTGCGACCATAATTTTTGGTCCATCTTCCGTACCGGTCTTTTTACCGATTAAACTACCTAAATGATCCGTATATACTTCGTCAGCATACGGCGTTATGTATTTTTCCATGACCTCGCGGGCTTCTTTTTCATGACCTGAAATAGCATTAGCATCGGTTAGATCCTTTAACATAGTTAATGTTTCATCTAATTTACTCATTTGATCTACTCCTATCATATTTTAATGGGATTTTCAGAAAGTAATGTGGAAGTGTATTTTTTCTATCTTTACAAGTAAACCTTCACATTTCCACACGAAATCTAAATATCCCTTTTAATAACCTTGATCCTGTCTTTCATAGTTTACTTCATTCTTTTCATCATATGCTTCAAAAATATCAGCAACTGAAAAGCCTAGGATGGAAGCTAATTGTAGATAAGCTTGGAATAATGCTATATATGCCATTTCCGTTGGCTTTGTATAAAACGCTAAACCTTTTTGAAACACGTGATTAAATTGTTCTGTCGCAGTTACATCATCGACTACTACAGGCGTATCAATCTCAGAAAACTGGAAACCTTTCTCCAATCCAAGCGACAAAAGAAAATGTATATTATCTACATATTCTTCTAATATAACCGATTTAGGTGAGGGTGCTTTTTCACTCCAATATTTAAAGCAACGCGTTTCATTGGCTAACTCCCCTAATTCTACTAATAGCGCCAAAAATCTCTCCTCAAATAAGTCATCATTTTCTAATTGGTGATTTTGAATAATATATTGATCCAACTGATATTGCTTCGTAAAAAGTTTATCCCAATTCAATTAGATTCCCCCTTTTTCATACTATTTATTGTACCACTTTTATTTTATATCCATCCATGATTCACTCATTATAATTCTTATGATAAAAAAACCAAACCTCATATACTAATAAGATTTGGTTTTATCATGTTTATTTAATTGCATCTTTTGCTTGGTTAACTAATGAAGTAAATGCATCTTCATCATGTATAGCTAAATCAGCAAGCATTTTACGGTTGATATCTACACCAGCAACTTTTAAACCATGCATTAACTGACTGTATGAAATATCATTTAAACGCGCTGCAGCATTAATACGTGCAATCCATAATTTACGGAATTCACGCTTTCTTTGTTTACGGTCACGGTAAGCATATTGACCTGATTTCATTACTTGTTGTTTCGCTGTTTTGAATAATTTATGTTTTGAACCGTAATATCCTTTTGATAACTTTAAAATTCGTTTACGGCGATTGCGCGTAACTGTTCCACCTTTAACTCGTGGCATTGTAATTACCTCCTAAAATACATTGCTATATTTCTATTTTATTTGTGTTTTATTTATCGTGGTAACATTTGGTCGATACGCTTTTGATCGCCTTTAGATACCATTGATGACTTACGTAGTTTACGTTTTTGTTTTTGAGATTTATTTGCAAATAAGTGACTTGTATATCCCTGTGAACGTTTTAACTTCCCAGAAGCTGTTCTTTTAAAACGTTTTGCAGATCCCTTATGTGTTTTCATTTTTGCCATGTCAAATTTCCTCCTTCAAATACGGATAACTCTATTTAAAATGTCATTGCTTCTCAGATACTGGAGCAAGCATCATGAACATTTGACGTCCTTCCATACGAGCTCTTGACTCGACCGTAGCGATGTCTTTCACTTCTTCAGCGAGTCGATCTAACACGTCACGTCCTAAGTCTTTATGCGTAATTGCTCTTCCTCTGAAACGTACAGAAGCTTTTACTTTATCGCCATTTTCTAGGAATTTACGAGCGTTTCGTAACTTTGTATTAAAGTCATGATCGCCAATTCCAGGTGAAAAGCGTACTTCTTTTACGTTCGTTACTTTTTGTTTTCTACGTGCTTCTTTATCCTTCTTTTGTTGCTCATAACGATACTTTCCGTAGTCCATAATACGACAAACTGGTGGTTTCGCTCCTGGAGCCACTAATACTAAGTCTAAATCTCTCGTTTGAGCAATTTGTATTGCTTCATCACGTGTTTTTACTCCTAGTTGGTCACCGTTTGCATCAATTAGACGTACTTCTCTTGCACGAATTGTTTCGTTAACATTCATCTCTTTGCTAATATCTAGCCACCTCCGAATTTTTTTGATCAAGAATGACAAGATGTTGAGCATTTTTTAAACAACAAAAAATGTGGGCACACTGGTGCACCCACATGTCTCTAGTGTTTTAAATATACTAGTAACCAGCCAACTACTCTGTAAGTGTCAGTCAGGTGAGAAGCGGGTGCTCCTACTTGTCTTTTAGATCATATGAACTTTTCAAATTCACTACTACAGAATAACACATCCAACACACCTTGTCAAATCGAAATGGATTTAAAGTGATTTTTAATAACATCTACGTAAAATTTTATCCTACTAGTGTTGATTCTAATAGTCCACACGTTTCTCGCGCTTCTTATGGCGAGTAACTAGCCATTAACTTCAAGTTTCAAAAAATTGTATAAAAATGAACATAAGCTTGCCTCAAGTATTAAAAATCGAGTTTACGGAAGGTTATAATAATAAATCAGGTAACTACCATTTTATAGGTTATTTTATTCTATACCCAACTTTCATTTACTAAAAAACTTACAAACCTTAGTAACAATCCGTTGGTACTTGAGGAAGTTACCGCTATTTACAATAAACATAGACTGTGCCTTAAATTTAGTTAAACTCTTTGACATCGCTCCGGAAAAACACTCCGCTTTCCGTAGGCTCGCAATAAGCCTTCGACGCACAGGACGTGCTAGTGCAGATGTTGCCACAGAACGTGGCGTACTTAGTCTGCCT
>JAPFCO010000135.1 GCA_026169505.1 Pseudogracilibacillus sp. | reverse complement strand
GCCCCAGGTGGTAAAGCAACTTTTATAGCAGAAAGAATGGATAACACGGGAACGGTTTACGCTCATGATCTCCATAAAAATAAATTAAAATTAATTGAAAGACATGCAAATAGATTAGGTTTAACAAATATGATTGTACAACAACATGATGCAAGAAATATCCAGGAGTTACATGAACCTGAAAGCTTTGATCGCATTTTAGTTGATGCACCTTGCACAGGGTTTGGTGTTATTCGGTCTAAACCAGATATTAAATATAATAAAAGTCTAGAAGATATAAACAGATTACAAGCAATCCAATTAGATATATTACAAGAAGTTTCACCACTTTTAAAGAAAAATGGTAAACTAGTCTATAGTACATGTACGATTAATCCAATCGAAAATGAGGCAGTAATTAAACAGTTTTTACACGATCATCCAATATATGAAGTTGATCGAGAATTTTTAGAAACAATTAATGAAGATATGTATCAACATGCAAATGTATCTGAATACGGGATGCAATTATTCCCACAGTCATTTAATTCGGATGGTTTTTTTATAACTAGATTGGTTAGAAATGGCAATACTAATTAAACGATGGAAGCAGATGAGGTGATATTATGTATGGTCATTATGCGACAGATCGCGGTAAAGTACGTTCAACAAATGAAGATGCGGTCGGTATATTCTACAACGAAGCAGATCAACTGTTAGCGATTGTTGCAGATGGTATGGGTGGACACCAGGCAGGAGAGGTTGCAAGTCAATTGGCAGTTTCGGTTGCGAAAGAAGAATGGGAAGCACAAGATGAGATTCACACGCCGGCTGAGACAGAGGAATGGATCAACCATTTGATTGAACAGATGAATCGTGACATATATGAACATTCATTGGAAGACGAGCAGCGCGAGGGAATGGGTACAACTGCTGTAATCACGATTTGTTCACAAGAATTTGTTACGATTGCTCATGTTGGTGATAGTCGTTGTTATATATATAACGATGAAGAGCTTAAACAAGTAACAGAGGATCATTCTTTAGTGAATGAACTGATTCGTTCTGGTCAAATCTCCAAAGGGGATGCTGAACAACACCCACGTAAAAATGTCTTATTACGCGCTCTTGGTACGGAGGAAACAACGAAAGCTGATTATAAAACGATTCACTGGGGAGAAAAGAGTCGCCTACTACTTTCTTCCGACGGTTTAACAAATAAATTGACTGATCAAGAAATAGAGACATACTTGCGTCATGAGGATGAGTTGTCTTCATTAACAAGTCAGTTAATAGACCTGGCGAATGACCGGGGTGGCGAAGATAATATCACAGTCGCGTTAATCGAAAATAACCATCGGGATGAAATGGGTGATACTTCATGCTAGAAGGTCACTTGTTAAATGAACGTTACCGTATAAGACGAACGATTGGTGGGGGCGGTATGGCAAATGTTTACTTAGCCCACGATATCATTTTAGACCGAGAAGTAGCAATTAAAGTATTACGTTTAGAATTTGCTAATGATCCTGAGTTTATTGAACGATTTGACCGAGAAGCTCAGGCTGCCACAAGCTTAGCTCATCCAAATATCGTCAATATTTATGATGTTGGTGAAGAAGAACATATTTTATATATGGTCATGGAATATGTCGCTGGATTAACATTAAAAGAATATATTGTAGAAAATGGTCCATTAGCCGTAGATGAGGCAATTGGTATTATGAAACAATTAACAGATGCGATTGCACATGCCCATGCAAATGGTTTAATTCATCGCGACATCAAGCCGCAAAATATTTTAGTTGATGAAGTAGGGAATGTGAAAGTAACTGATTTTGGAATAGCTATCGCATTAAGTGCTACATCACTTACCCAAACAAATTCAATTTTAGGATCTGTCCATTATTTATCACCTGAACAGGCAAGAGGTGGGATGGCGACAAAGAAATCGGATATTTATTCTTTAGGGATTGTTCTTTATGAATTATTAACAGCTCAATTACCTTTTTCAGGACAATCACCGATTTCCATCGCCTTAAAACATTTACAAAATGAAACCCCTTCTGTCCGACAGATTAATCCAAATGTTCCGCAAAGTGTAGAAAACATTGTGTTAAAAGCGACAGCAAAAGACCCCTTCCACCGTTTTGAGAATGTGTATGAGATGGAAGAATCTTTAGATGCTTCATTAGATCCAGCCAATATGGATGAAGCACTTTATGCTCCTCCTGTAGAAGAAGGAGAGGAAACCAAGGCTATTCCCATCATTACAAATGATCGAATGGCACAGAATGAAGACGATGCAGATCAAACATTAGTTCATCAAGAGACGGTACCAACGAAGAATATAACTGAATCCGATGATGCAGTCTCACCAGTTGAGGAGAAACCAAAAAAGAAGAAACGTTTTCGTAAAACAAAATGGTTCTTAGCGATATTATTGCTACTTATTATCGGTGGGATTATCGCATTTCTTATGATGAGGCCTGCGGATGTTGATATTCCTGATGTGGAAGGAATGGAATATGATGAAGCGGTAGATGCGCTTGATGCACTAGATTTAAAGGTAAATAAAAAGTCGACATTTTCTGAAGATATTGATGAAGGTCATGTAGTAAATACAGATCCAGTTGCAGGAAGAACAGTGAAAGAACAGACAACCATTAACGTGTATGTCAGTGACGGTAAAGAGACAGAGGAATTCGAAGATCATGTCGGTAAGAACTACAATCAAGTGAAAAAATTATTAGAAGAAGCGGGTTATAAAGAAGTACGTTCGTATGAAAAGACATCCGATCAACCGGTAGGAGAAATAATTACTCAAATTCAGCCGGCGCCAGATGAACAAGTAGTACCTAGTGAAACAACTGTTATTTTTGAAATCAGTGACGGTCCAGAGACCGTTAACTTAAATCATTTAAGTGGATTAACATTAAGCGAGGCAGAGTCATATGCAGAGAGATACCAATTACAATTAGATATAAGCGAATCATATTCAGATTCTGTAGACGAAGGTCTTATTATTAGTCAATCACCTGAAGCTAATACAGATGTAACTATTGGTAGCACAGTATCAGTAAAAGTATCATTAGGGGCAGAATCTCAACCTCCTATATCACATAAAGTCACATTTACAGTTCCATTTAAACCACAAGAAGATGAAGATGGAGAGGAAGAGACAGAGCAAACAGTGCAAATATATGTTGAAGATATGAATGAAAGTATCGACGATGTATTTCATGAGGATGTTATTACAAAGGATCAAGAGTTTGATTTAACGCTCGTGATTGAGGAAGGGAAAACTGCAGAATATAAAGTTGTCCGTGACGGAGAAGTAATC
>JAPFCO010000208.1 GCA_026169505.1 Pseudogracilibacillus sp. | reverse complement strand
TTCAATTTTGTTAGATACACAAGGACCGGAAATTCGTACGAAAACATTTAAAGATGGAGAAGCAATGCTCGAACGTAATGCCATCGTTTATATAACAATGAAAGATATTGAAGGAACAGGGGAACGCTTCACTGTTACTTACAAAGGATTAATTGATGATGTGGAAGTTGGAACGTTAATTTCGCTTGATGATGGATTAATTCAATTGGAAGTTTTAGAAATTGACCATGAAGCGGAAGAAATAAAGACTAAAGTTATTAATAGCGGAATAATTAAAAATAAAAAAGGCGTGAACGTACCGAATGTACATGTAAATTTACCTTCGTTAACTGACAAAGATGTCAATGATATATTATTTGGCATCGAACAAGACGTAGATTTCGTAGCTGCATCATTCGTTCGCGAAAGCACAGATGTATTGGCGATTAAAAAATTGTTAGAAGATCATCACGCAGATCATATTCAAATCATTTCCAAAATCGAGAACCGTGGTGGAGTTGATAATTTCGATAAAATTTTAGAAGTAAGCTATGGAATTATGGTTGCTAGAGGAGATTTAGGTGTGGAAATTCCAGCCTCGGAAGTTCCGCTTGTACAAAAAGATTTAATTCATCGCTGTAATTTAGAAGGAAAACCGGTGATTACAGCAACACAAATGTTAGACTCGATGCAGTGGGAGCCAAGACCGACACGAGCTGAGGCATCGGATGTGGCAAATGCTATTTTAGATGGAACAGATGCAATCATGCTTTCGGGAGAAACGGCTGCTGGAGAGTTTCCAGTTGAGTCAGTAGAAACGATGAATTTAATTGCAACGAAGACAGAATCAGCCTTAGATCATAAGCAATTATTAAAAAACCGTACGAAGTCAATATCAATTACAATTACCGATGCGATTAGTCAATCGGTAACACATACGGCCCAGAACCTAGGAGTAAGTGCGATTATCACACCTACACAAAGTGGTCATTCAGCTAGAATGGTCGCAAAATACCGACCGAAAGCGCCAATTATAGCCGTTACATTTTCTGAACACGTTTATCGTAGATTAACACTTGTTTGGGGAGTATATCCAGTCCAAAGTGATCAAGCATATACGACGGACGAATTAACAGACGTGTCGGTGCAAAAGGCACTAGAATCAAAAATAATTTCTCAAGGTAGCAAAGTCATCATTACAGCAGGAGTACCTGTTGGTGTAAGTGGAACGACGAATATGATGAAAGTACATGTTATTGGGAATGTATTAGCGACAGGTACTGGAATGGGACGTCATTATGCTTATGGAGATGCTGTTGTGACAAATGATGCGACAGAAGCAAATGAGCGAATGAAAAAAGGTGATATTTTAATCACTTTTGCGACGGATAAAGATATGATGCCTGCAATTGAAAAGGCTGGGGGAATTGTAACCGAAGAAGGCGGGTTAACTTCTCATGCAGCAGTTGTTGGACTTAGTTTAGGAATCCCTGTTATAGTAGGAGTGAAAAATGCGTGTAACCTTATTAAAAATGGGGAAGATATTACAATTGATGGTAGTACAGGTGACATCCATCAAGGTCACGCGAGTGTGATTTAATTTTTTGGACATCAAGAAAGGTAGAGGTCAATGATCTGGCTCATATTAATCTTTATTATTGTCCCAGCAATTGAAATTGGTATTTTTATTTGGACGGGAAGCCAATTAGGTGTATTGCCAGTTGTTGTATTAATTGTATTAACAGGGATTATTGGAGTAGCCTTTGTAAAACAACAAGGACTAGAAATATGGAAGAAAGTGCAATTTTCTTTGTATAATTCTGAACCTCCTGGTGATCATATTTTAGATGGAGTTTGTATTTTACTTGGTGGTATATTGCTTTTAGCACCTGGTTTTTTTACAGATATCGTCGGTTTTCTGTTCGTCATTCCTTGGACAAGAAAGCCATTTAAACGTTTTATGTACAATCAAATGATGAAAAGAATGCAAAAAGGTACGATTGTTTACCGAAAATGGTAATGGACAAGCTTGTTTATATGCTTTAGAATATAAGAATTCAGCCCTATTATAAACTAATAGGGCTTATTTATGTTCGAAAATAAAATGTTGAATGGTTGAAAGGATATTTGCATGATAGACCGCACTTAAACCAATTAAAATTAAAGGGGTTATAAATATTCCGAGAATCCCAAAATGTTTAATACTAATAAACAAAAGGATTAAAGCTATAATCGGATGAATCCCTAAGTGGGTTGCAATTAATTTTGGTTCAATCAATTGTCGAACAATAGTAATAACCATATATACAATAGTTAGTTGAATCGTAAATCCATACTCTCCACTCATAAATTGATATAAAATCCAAGGTATAAAAATCGCACCAATACCAATATACGGAACGAAATCAACAATGAAGATAATGATTGTTAACAGTAAAAAATTTTCAACGCCGATGATGAGTAGACCCACCAATCCAAGGCAACTGGATAATACCGCAAGAAAGAAATGTGCTTTCACTAGACCAAATGTAGATTTTTTTAGTTGAAAAACAATTTCGGTTAAATTCTTTCTTATCTTCATCGGGATAATGCTTTGACTATAACTCGTTAATACATTAAAATCCTTCGTCATGATAAAAATACTAATAACAATAAATATGATCATAATACTCGTTTGAGAGATGGACGAAACAATGGTAGATAAGGAGGAAAAGATGTTTTGAATGACAGTTGAACTAGAGTCATAGATTTTTTCCATGATAAAAGGAATTGTTTGTTTCATATCCCAAACATCGGCAGGTGGTAAAAACGGCAGTTTCGTTTGCAAGGATTGATAAAGCGGTATGACAGTAGTTTGTCCAAATTCAATGAATAAGTTATTTATAGTATGAAAAGTAGCTGGTAAAATATTGATTAAATGAGACATTTCTTTGGCTAGTTGTTGTAAGAAAAGAATGCCACATAATAAAATTAAACTAGATGTGAACAGAATCGCAAGATAACTAGCAAAAGTACGATGTATTCGCCATTTTCGCTCGAGATAAGATACAATTGGTTGCAATATATAAGCGAGTATCATTGCGATAATAAAAGGATACAAATAGATAAACATAAAATAATGAACAAGAAATAGGACAAACAATGCAATTAATAATATAAACATGCGCAGCAATGGTTGATAATTTGTTTTATTCATAAAATAACCCTACTTTATTAAATGAATTTCAATCTCATTTTTCAATAAAAGATAGCTTTTTCCACTATATGTTCAATAGTTCTATTTTAGACATTACTTGTATATTTTATGGTTTTAACTGCATATAACACGAATTGAGAGAATATTTATCCGATTGCAAAAAAGCAGTAACTGTCACTTTGTAATGGGTTTCAATTCACTTTATGATCCAAATCAATTATAATACTGGGTAAAGACATATATAGAGTTTATATAAACATCCATTCAATTTTTTAGAGTAAATTTAAAAGGAGAGATTGATCATGTCAGTTGCAAAAGGACTTGAAGGGGTAGTAGCTACAGAGTCATCTATTTGTTCGATTATTGATGATAAATTAACGTATGCAGGGTATACAATCGATGACTTAACAGAAAACGCTTCATTTGAAGAAGTTGTATATTTACTTTGGAATGGTGAGTTGCCTAACGCAGAACAACTTAAAGCAATTCGTACACAATTAGCAAACGAAATGGACATACCAGAAGCAATTATTGACCATCTACGCTCTTATGATATTTCTAAAGTTCATCCGATGGGAGCATTACGAACGGCAATTTCATTATTAGGTTTATATGATGAAGAAGCGGACGTAATGGAGGAAGAAGCGAATCTACGTAAAGCTATTCGTTTACAAGCGAAGGTAGCGACAATCGTTACAGCATTTGCTAGAATTCGTCAAGGAAAAGATCCAGTTGCTCCAAGAAAAGACTTATCATACGCTGAGAACTTCCTTTATATGTTAAATGATCGCGAAGGTGAAGCAATTGAAATTGAAGCGATTGATAAAGCTTTAGTCTTGCACGCAGACCATGAATTAAACGCCTCCACATTTACTGCAAGAGTATGTGTTGGTACACTTTCTGATGTTTATTCAGGTATCACTGCTGCAATTGGTGCATTAAAAGGACCTCTACATGGTGGAGCTAATGAGCAAGTGATGGCAATGCTGATGGAAATCGGTGAAGTAGATAATGCTATTCCTTATGTGAAAGAAAAGTTAGCAAATAAAGAACGTATTATGGGTATGGGGCACCGTGTTTACCGTACTGGTGATCCACGTGCAAAACACTTACAAAAGATGTCAGAACAACTCACGAAGTTACATGGTGAAGAAAAATGGTATGACATGTCTGTTCTAATAGAAAATTATATTAAAGAAGAAAAAGGTTTACCTGCAAATGTTGATTTTTACTCAGCTTCCGTATATCATAGTTTAGGGATTGATCATGATTTATTCACACCTATATTTGCAGTAAGTCGGATGTCAGGATGGTTAGCTCATATTCTAGAACAATATGCTAACAACCGCCTAATTCGCCCACGTGCAGAATATACTGGATCAAATCTACGTGATTTTGTACCAATGGACCAACGGGGATAAGAATTTATTAAAAAAATAATAATAGCCGGTTATCCGGCTATTATTTTAGTGTAAAGCATTAAATACAGAGAGAGAAAATGCAAAATAATACAAAAAAGTATTATTTTATTGTATGTTTAATAGTGGCTTCATTTTTAATCCGGATGAATAAATCGAAAGTCGATCCTTGTGAACGATTTTCAAATTATATTAGGAGGTTATTGTAGATGACAAATAAAATTGTAGTAGAAAATGGTAATTTACAAGTACCAGACCGCCCAGTAGTTCCATTTATTGAAGGTGACGGAACTGGGGCAGACATATGGGCAGCAGCAAGTCGTGTACTTGATGCGGCTGTAGAAAAAGCGTATGACGGTAAAAAAGGAATCGAATGGAAAGAAGTTTATGCTGGTGAAAAGGCATTTAATAAAACAGGTGAATGGTTACCGAAAGAAACATTAGAACAAATTGATGATTATAAAGTAGCTATTAAAGGACCATTAACGACACCTATTGGTGGAGGCTTTCGTTCTTTAAACGTTGCACTTCGTCAAGAATTAGATTTATATAACTGTTTACGTCCGGTACGTTACTTCCAAGGAGTTCCTTCACCAGTTAAACATCCAGAAGATGTTGATATGGTTATTTTCCGTGAAAACACAGAAGATATTTATGCAGGTATCGAATGGC
>JAPFCO010000341.1 GCA_026169505.1 Pseudogracilibacillus sp. | reverse complement strand
GGGTAAAAGAATTACTGGAAACCATGGATCAAATTCAGATTGATCTAGTGAAAGGATTTGTAAATGGACTGATTGGATTGGTTGCTGGCGTAGCGACAATTGCTTGGGACGTTGGAGTTGTATCTGTATCCGCAATAATTCCTGATCCAATCGAACCAACATTTTTAAGGAATAAAGCGGACGAAACATTTGATGAATATAAAGAAGCTGCGATACAATTAGTTCAAGATCCGATGAGTGTCGTGGAACTCGTCGCACAAACAGTAAATGATACAATCGAACATGAAGGACTCCCGTATCTGACAGGTGAAACATTAACTGCATTTATCCTAGCATCAATGGGTGTGAAAATAGTTAAGGGCGCTTCGAAGGTAAGAGGACCAGGGAAAACGAACGTAAATAATTCCTTTTACAGCAAGGAATTTTACCAAGGAAAGATAGATGCAGCTAAAGCAGGCCTAGCAGATATGAAAGTGCCGGTGTTTACTAAAGAGAAACTTTCAACAGGTTCAACCGATATTCCAGCGTTTGGGATGGAATATCGGTTGAGTGAAGTACACCCGCAGATGTTTAAGGGGAAGGGTACGACTAATGGTGATAAGCAAGCTATCGGAGCTGTCAAACTATTCGATAAGAAGTTAATGGATGAATTAGCGGCAAGTGGTGTTAAATACAGTCCAGAAAATGTTGTTATGATAACTAAGACCCCTGAAGGAAAGTTATTGTGGCTTGAAGAAGGGAATAGCAAAGCAGGATTGAAGCATATTGTCGATGGTCATGCCGTTGATTTTAAAGCAAAAGGAATAAAAGATATTCCTGCTTTTTTAAATGAGGTATTAAAAACTATTCCGACAAAATCTGGAGTTGGTAAAAATGGACCTTTTGCTGAATACTTGATTAATGATACTAAATATAGAGTTGCTTATGGAACGAATGGTTTCATAGTGTCGTTTTATCCTATTGATTAATAAAAGGAGATGCCTAATATGTATAAACTAATATCAATAAATGAATCCGCTGTTACCAGAACAGTAGATTTGGAGTCTATTAATACAGGGATGGTAAATACTTGTTTTGATGATTCAGCTTTAGTGAGTATTGACAATAATTTTGATTTTATGGAGATCGACAAGGAATACAAATGTAAAGTAAAGTTATTTGGTCACATTGTAGAGAGAAAAAGTCAAACAGGCGTTGAATGTACTATACTTGAAAAAAATATCAAGGTAGGGAATACGTTACTAGTAGAGGTAAGTGTAGATAATGATATTTATTATATCTATCAAGAAAAAGTAGCATCATACTTATCTGAAGAAAAATTCACGTTTGAATTTACAAGGAAAGATCTAATTCAAGTAGATGACATTGTGCATGATGATTTACTTGGATAATGCAGTTGGACTTTTAGATAAAATAATTTACCTGACTAATTGAAACAAGATAAAGAATTAGATGATTAATTGCTATCTTCGAAGATATATAATTGGTTATATCAATTCTTTAGTATGGCTCGTTTTTTAAAGGTATGAGGTTTTTGTGTTACAGGGTATAGATAAAATAGTGCAGAGCTGGTTTACACAGCAGTTCTTCAAGCGTATTAAAAAACTACTTTTGTTAGTATTGTATCATCTAAACATTTGATTTTGAGTTGGAAGTGATTATATGTTAATGGTGAGACATTAACCACATTTATTCTAGCATCAATAGGTGTGAAAGCATTTAAGGGTGCCTCAAAGTTAAAAGTACCAGGGAAAACGAACGTAAATATTTCCCTTTACAGCAAGGAATTTTACCGCTGAATGGAATTAGCGCACCGTTCATTTACTTCTTATGTTTTGATTATATAATATTTTTATGCGAATGTACGCTCTAGTATGATATACTATAAACAGTGTAATAAGGCTTTCATGGGTGGTGGCTCGCTCTCTTTATTATTAGGGGATTTATTAATTTTCAGAATTCATTTATAATAATTAATAGAATACACCTTCAAAAGGGGTGAGGAGAATTAGGCAGAAAGGGAATACCAAAAGAGCGGGAAAACCTAATTTTTGGGGGGAATACGCGAAAAATGTGCCGAAAGAGTTAATGGAAATGGTATATAGTCAATACTATAGCCATGATACATTAACGGTTTATTGCGATGGTTCAAGTAAAGGAAGTTTGATGGCAGCCGCCTGTTCCTATGTCCAAAATACATCAATCATCGTTAGGCAACAACTTGTATATCCACCAAAGGTATGTATCGGAAAAAATATGTACAGCGAACTACAGGCGATCATATTTGGTTTGACCCATTATGAAAAGTATCGACAAGATGGTTGCCGCCAAGTAATCTTCTATTCGGATGTAAATGGAATTGAAAATCTTTTAGCCTATGAATCAACATTTCGGAAAAGCCAGGAATTAAGGGCACTACAGATGGAAATGATGCAAACGTATTATACGAAAAAGGAACAATCCCATATTCCAATCACAGTAAAATATTTACCAGTTGATCAGAAAAAATATAATCCACTTGCAAGGAGTTCGCATAATGGTGCGAAGAAATTGTTAAGTAGGAAATGATTGTTTTTATAAAATTCACGTTTTTCCTCAATAGTTTTTACGAAGCATAAGTATTAAACGAATATACGCTCTAATATGACATACTATAAACAGTGTAATAAGGCTTTCATGGTGGTGGCTCACTCCCTTTTTTTCTTAGTAAAGGGGGTGAGACTATGACAGTATTTGAGTCACTAATAGTTTATTATATCCTTTAGCACATTAATTGTCGTGGTCTTGTATTTTTACCATAAAAAACAACCACATGTATCATTGAAAGCACTGTATCCCTACGTAAACCCGTCAAATTATTGCGCTTTTGACTCTGTATTTATTTCAGCGGTAGACTCCTTTCTTTTAAATATCCGCTTCAAGCCATTCCCAATATCCTCAAACAATAGGTAAACGGCAGGAATTAAGATTAATGTGATAAAAGTTGAGAATAGGAGGCCGGAAATAATAACAATGGCAAGTGGTGATTGATAGTCACTTGATGTTCCTGTTGCTAATGCAAGTGGAATCATTCCGCCAACTGTTGTTAATGTTGTCATGAAAATAGGTCTAATCCGTTCTTTACCTGCACCTATCATTGCTTTATTTACATCCAGTCCGTCGTTTCTAAGTTGTCTCGTTCGGTCGATAAGCAGAATCCCATTATTTAAAACTATACCGACAAGCATAATCACACCTATTCCTGACATAATGTTCAATTCTTTTTGAGTAATGAATAGTCCAATTAGTACGCCTGTAATCGTTAATGGGATAATTAATAGAATAATAAATGGATGTTTTAAACTATTAAACTGGATTGCCATGACAACGAAAACGAGAAGTAATGAAATGATAAAAATGACAATTAAATCTTGGACAGCCTTTTGTTGTTCTTCTAAATCACCAGTGACCGCAACGGAGTATCCTTGAGCCAATGTTAAATCCTGGATTACTTTATTTATGTCTCTATTTACCGTACCTAAATCTTGACCTTCCGTATCAGCGATAACGCTAATATACCTTTCACCATCTGAACGATTAATTTGCGATAGGGAAGAAGTTTCTTCTAACGAAATATAGTTTGAAAGACGCTTCTCGCCATTTGTCGTCATAATCTTGTTGGTGAGAAGTTCCTTTTTATCATTTATATTTAAATCATTGTTGATGAAAATTGGCATTGTTTCCCCGTCGTGTATGATATTCCCAACTGGGATGCTTTCAAACATTTGGGAAATATACATATACAAATAAGGGGCAATTAGACCATCTTCTTCCATGTTTTTATCATTTAATTGAATAACATATTCTTCAGCACTTTCGCCAACTTCCATCTTTACTGTTGAAATGGAATCGAGTTTTTCTAGCTCAGCTGTAACTTCCGTTCCAATCTCCTGTAAAGTAGTTAATTCTTTACCACTAACCCGTAATTCAATTGCAGGATTCGCTGCTCCATCCATAGCTGCACCAACACTTTTGATTGGATAATTATCTTCAAGTGTTCTAAAATTCTGCAAAATTTGCTCATTTATTTCCCTTTGTTCCATCGTTTTATCTTCTTCTGGAGTCAAATTAATTAATGCTAAAACAGTATCCATATTGTCTAGTACGACATTGTTATCAACATCCGGTATATCCTCCAATACGTCGTTCATTGCCAAAGCAATTTCTTCACGTTCTTTTGAGGAGACGCCTGGTTCTAGCTCAACAACTACTTCAGCATATCTATTTAATATATCTGGCATAAACGTCATCGGAATTTTGGGAAGTAACAAGAAGGAACTAAAGAACATCATGATGAAAAGAGTTAGTATTCCAATTCGTCTTCGTTTTTTATTTGTAAGCCATTTAATGATACTTCCATATTTCTCAATAAGATTCAACGTACTTTTCTTAGCTCTTTTAACTTTTAGAAAATTTTCGGATAATACAGGAATCAGCGTAAACGCGATAATGACTGAACTTATTAGAGTTACTGCAACTACTACAGTGAGTACAATCATCATCTTGCCAATCTCATCATCCATGAGAACAACTGGAACAAACACTACAATTGTTGTTAGCATCGATGATATAACAGCGCCTGCAACCTCTTTTGTTCCAGAAGTTACTGCATCCATATTTGAAAATCCTTGTTCTTTTTTATTAAAAATTGAATCTAGCACAACGATTGACGCATCGACCATCATTCCAATCCCAAGACCAAGCCCTACTAAACTGAGCAAGTTAAAACTGTAATCAAGGAATGTCATCGTCAAAACAGTTAGTAAAACGGAAGTAGGAATGGACAGCCCGATAATAAAAGTAGCTCTGACATTACGGAGAAACAGTAATAGAACGACTATCGCAATGATTCCACCAATTAGTATATTACTCGTCACACCATCAATCGCATTACTGACATAATCCGCTTGGGCAGCAATTTCACTTATTTTGATATCGCTATCATTATCCTGCTTCATATTCTCCACTTCAGTTCGAATCGCATTTGCCATATCAATTTGTGTGAAACCATTTGATCTGCCAATTTGCAATAAAAGAAAATCCGGATTACCGTTTTTCCAGGCAAAATTCGTTTGTTCACTGACTTTTTCTTCGACGGAAGCAACATCAGATAGCTTGTTCATTCCTTCATTTGTTTGGATCGGGATCTCTTTAATATCTTTCATATCGTGAAAGGATGTATTCCAGCGAATAGCAGGATCACCTTGTTCTTTATGTAAGCTACCAAGCGAAACATTCGTATTCATTTGTTCAATAACAGCAGCAATGTCTTCTTGTGCTAGATCAAATTCAGCTAATTTTTTGGGTTTAAGTGTGATGATAATCTCTTTTTCTTCTATGCCTGAGACGGAAACTTCATTTACTTCTTTCAGAGATTCGAGTCTTGGCTTAACGACATTTAATGCGTAGGCTGACATGTCTTCCATACTGCCACCAGAAATATCCATGAAAAATTCATATTGACCTTGAGTTGATGCCTGCATGACCATTATGTCGTTGATTCCATGTAATTCATTCGTTAGTCCATTTACCTCACTTTCAATCTCTTTTGTCACTTCATCACCAACACCATCAGCGAGATCGACAATAAACAAACTATTGTTTGAAGATGAAGTAGCCTCGTAGTTTTTGACATCTTCCATATTGTCTAAAATGTCTTCTATTGGGATGGTGACAAATTGTTCCACATCTTCAGCAGGCATTTCTTCTGTTTCAATCATAATCAATGTTTGATTAAACTTCACAGACGGAAATAGTTCTTTATCTAAGTTTGTCATACTGTACAGGCCTAATCCCAATATAAGTGTTATGAATAATCCGATAATTAGCTTTCTTTTTAATAAAAATTTTAGCAAAAGATCACGCTCCATTTCTCATAATACCTCAAATGGTTCATACCATTTAATACTTCTCTGAATTATCATAACAATGTATTAATGAAAGCGGAAGCGACTAAAGATATAAAAGAGATACGACTTAAGGCTTAGAGGAAAGCCTATGATGAGAATGAAATGTCATCTCGTAGTATGATCTTCGACAAAAATAATAATGAATATTCGAAACAGGGGGGATTTAAACATATTGGCTGGAGTGGTATTGAACTGATTATAATTGGTGTTGTGAAGAAAAATATAAAACCTTTAGCAGTTTAGTTCATTTCATTATACGGATGTATCGCACCCGACTACAACCTGGAATTGCGTTGATTCATTCCCAACTACAGGTTGTAGCGACGTAGCTGATTCAGTTAATTACGATACAAATTAATGCCATCTTGTGTAAGTAATTCATCGTTGTTCGTTGCAAGAAAAATAGTAAGCGAATTATTGTTAAGTCATAATAATTTTAGGGATTTAGCATATCCATTGGAATTTCACTATCATAATATCGGTCAATTTTCAATCCATTCTCCGTTTCTACAATCGTCATCTCGCTAGTTCTTCAAATTCGTCTTCTGTTAAATAAGATGAAAATTCCTCTTGAGCATCGATGAGAGACTCAGCGCTCATATCATTTTAATCTGGTTTAGCCTCGTCGATACGATATGTTTCTTTAATAAATTCCTCGCCAAGCTCCACCGCGGAATTCATATAATCTGAAGAGTCAGTTTCTGTATTTCCACAAGCACTAACTATACATAGAAGTGCAAAACAATAACAAATTAAAACAGACAACTTTCGCATACAAACACTCCTTGAAGAAAAATAATATCTAGCCGAATATTAAAAAAATAGAAGTTCTTTAAATTACACTTCAGTCAAAAACTTCTATTCACCTATAAATTTTTAAGATTTCATTGTATGAGCAAGTCGCATTGCCAACCGTACAGGAAGTGCGGGATTCGCCATTTGATTTACATCCCCAACAAAAAACAAATCTTTCATAGGATAATAAAATGCAAATGAACCTGATGAGCCGGAATGACCAATTAACTCACCTTTTCCCATAAAAATATTTATAACACCACCTAATGGGATCGTCATATATCCAGCACTATAATGAATTGGAAACATAGAAAACTGCAATTTGTTCGTTTCTTTTAGTTCATAAAAAATGTCTTTATGAAATAAGCTTCCTCCAAAGAAAGCCTTGATAAATATCATTAATTCACGAGCGGTAGAAATACAACCCCCACTGGCACGGCTACTTTTAACGAATTTAGGACGATATAAGGGAGTATGCTTATAATAAACATTGGGAATAAAGTCATGTTCGTTTTTTGGAAGATATGTATTTTTGAGATCCAAAGGGTCAAAGATTAATTGCTTATATACATCTTCTAATGTTGAATCAGTAAGTATTTCAATGATTTTACCAAGGATATCAAAGTTTACATCTGCGTAATGAGCTCTTTTTTTCGTATCAGGTGCAAAATGGGCTTTCAGTTGTTTAGTCTTCATCATGATTGTATCAAAATCAATTTGCATATCTTTATCGATAGCACGTTGTTTAGCGTTTTTACTCCCTTCTTCATATATATCAGGCAATCCACTTGTTTGAAATAATAGATTAGAAAGTGTAAGCTGCTTGGAATATTCTCGGCCCTTGTAAATATGAAGGTTGCTCAACATGTCTTCTGGAAAGTATTTTGCTATTTTATCATCCAGTGACAATTTACCCTGCTCTTTCAAAATCAAAATACAAGTTGTTGTAAATAACTTCGTGATGCTTGCCATCAGGAGTGGTGTATCAATATCTTTTCCACCATACTCTTTACTTTGAGAAAAATCTCCATTTGTGTTTTCTACAAGTAGAACGGCCTCATGTATTTGATTCCTATTTGTCATTCGGTTAAAAGCTTTGTCAACTTTTGGTCCTTTGCTTCCCATATAAGCCCCGCCCTTAGAGTTTTTTTATTAAAACCATTTTAAAACTTGCTACCAGTTAATTTCCATTATTCCATAACTAGACGGTTTATGGAAGACTCATTTTAATTTTCAAAAACGGTTGTATCTTATTTTTGATGTATGGTACGTATCACTATCCGCGTCGTTACTATAACCATTCACATTTCAAGCCTACTACGTAAACATATAGCTGTTTGAAGCATCGTTACATTATCTTCAATCGAGTCACTATTCTACGTGAATGAATATACTAAAAATAAACGAATACCTAGGTAGGAGTGAGGAAGTATGTATGTTAATTATCCGTATCGTGCTAGGCAATCAGAAGTAGTAAGTGTTGCATATGGAGATGTGAATGGTGATGGGGTGACTGATTATGTGTTTTTAACGGTGGTGAAATCATTAGGTCCGTCCAGTCCATATGTGGAGCATATTATATTAAATGTTCAAGATGGTGCAACGAATAGAGTGCATAGCATCTCACTTGATGTCGATGGAAATGGTGGTTATCAACCAACCGTGTTCCTTGGTGATTTTACTAGGGATGGTATTATGGATATTCTTATTACTATTGATTCGGGAGGGTCTGGTGCACTTACGTTCGATTATGTATATTCCTTTGTTAATAATCAAGCTATAAAGTTGTTTGACTTTAATCAATATAATGAACAAAATCAATATACTGTCACATTTTTGGATCAATATAAAGTGAGCGTTCAAAGTTCAGCAACGAAGCAAACGTTTCTAATTGATATTAGTGAACGAAGTGCAGATTATTTATCACAAATTTATGAAGAAGATGGAACGTTAAAAAAGCCGGTTCAAGGGATGGCTGATGGAGTAAGTGGATTCTATCCAGTTGATATGGATCGTGATGGCGTATATGAAATACAGGCATATCAAAAGATTAGCGGATTATATCATGCCGATTCATTTGGTTATGTCATCAACACGCTGCAATGGGATGGACAAAAGTTCGCGATTTGGCAACAATGGCTAGCGATTTATGGAAACAATCAAGGCTAAGGGAACCTTATTCAGTGTAGTTTGACATTATATCAAATCTTTAGATCATTTCTGATGATGTATGCTAAAATTAAATGTACATCTTTGGTATGTTATATGGTGCTTATCTGGAATAATGATTAGCACTTTTTTTCGTTTAAAGGACTGGATTGTTTGAGTAATTGCTAGTTTAAATAAAGGGGGGGAATTACATGACAGGAAAGACGCATCTAGTTGGAGGGGTAGCCTCATGTATGGCGTTGGCAAGTGTAACTACATATGATCCAACTCTATTAGCTTTATCAGGTGCTGTTGGTGGCTTGCTTCCTGATATATGTCACGGAGGAAGTAAAATAGGTAGGAAAGCACCAGTTTTATCAAAAGTAATAAATGTTGTATTTGGTCATCGAACGATTACGCATAGTTTACTGTTCTTGCTGTTTGCTTGGATTTTACTAGATGCATTTGTGCCGATTAAATCCATTTCAGTAGGTGTCTTGGTAGGAATGATTAGTCATCTTATACTCGATGTTGCGACAAAAAACGGTATAAAGTTGTTATATCCATTAAATATAACAGTTCGATTACCTATTACAACTAGGACTGGTGGTGCTGTTGAGCATATCGTTTTAATCGCCCTAACATTATTTATCGTTTATTCTGTTCAGGACATTTATATATGAAAAACACGTTTTTAAATGTCAAATGAAAGGTAAAAAGGGAGCATAATGTTGTTTTTATAAATTAGGAGTTTAAAATTCTAGAAAATTATGTATAAATACTATTAATTAGATTTATATTATTTAAGAGATAGAGTTCGGATTTTATATAGTATGAATATTGAGGAAGGTTTCAATAATTAGCAAGATTCAAAGAAAAAGGGGTGGTGACTTTAGTTAAAAAGGAATGGAAAACGGAAAGGGAAAAGGAAATAGAGAGGGAACATCAGTCAACAAACTCTTGGATACCAGAAAAAAATGCAGTAACGGGATTTACCTTTAAAGGAATGGGAATGCTTATATTGCTAGTGATTATTGTATTAGTTGTTAAGTATATACTAAACTTATTTGGAAGTATTTAGAAATGATTATAAGACCGTTATATTTAATATTGCAATTCGGGAAATAAATACATGAATGAATCAATTTTATAATTACAAAATAGCTACGTCACTACAGTATGTAGTTAAGAACGTTATAACGAAACTACATACTGTAGTGATGTGGCGAAAAATCCGTATTATGAAATTGATTAAAGTAGTAAAGAAAAGTTCATTGATATCTTTGAAGATAAACAATAAAAACAAGAAGTGATTTATTCAGCAAACGAGCGTGGTTGTTGAATTAGTAGATGTTCATATATTAGTGAACGGGACTTTCCGAAAGGTGAATATAGCTTCTCCGTGTTTGAAAAATACGTAATAAAGTGTTTAAAGATAACGAAAACAAGGTACAGAATAATGAAAAGGAGTGGTTCGAGGGAGCGAGTAACCCAGGATTCGATAAAATTATTAAGTACGTGTCAGTGTATCTAAGGAGTGTTTAAGATGAGTAATGTTGTTGTAGTGTTAATTTCAATGTTTTTATTAGTCACTTCATTTTCGGGATCGTTTTTGGATTATAGTTATCCTAATTGGGTTGAATATGTTAATTTTGTTATTATTCTTATAATAGTAATTCATGCCTTTATGAATTACTACATAAATAAAAACAAGAGTTGATTTAACTCTTACTTTTATAAAGGAGTGATTAACCTGATTAGAGAAATTGAAATAAGCAATAGGAAATACGCTGAAAAAGTTTTAAACATTCAAAAGCTAGCCTATCAAGTAGAAGCAAAATTAATTGGTTCCGATGACATACCACCATTAAAAGATACGGTTGATACATTACAACAATGTGGAGAACTTTTCTTTGGTTATTATATTAATGAAGAACTGTGCGGAGCAATATCAATAAAGATAGAGAATAATGAAATTGACATTCATAGGTTAATTGTACACCCACATCATTTTAAAAAAGGGATTGCACAGTCGCTTTTAAATGTCATTGAAAGTACGATCAATGCTGAAACAATAAAAGTAGCAACGGGGTCTAAAAACATTCCAGCAGTTAATTTTTATAAAAAGAATGGATTTGAATATGTAAAAGAAGTCACCGTAAAGGAACAATTATCTCTTATATTTTTTAAAAAGGATAGTCGATTTCATTATACAGAGTAATTGCTATGCTACTACCACCTGTAGTTGAAACATTCAAACAATAAAAAATCATTTCCTAGGCAGTGGAGAAGCTTAGGAAATGAAGTGGTTTAGCAGATGTTATCAGATTATATGAATCATCTCAATATATTATTTTATTTTTATTGCTTTAAAGCTCCATAAGGCTCTGGGATATTATTTATATCAAGAGCATTCATTTGGCAGAAGTACTCCAGAAAGTTATTCACTTCTTTGATTTCATCTTCATCTGTTTTTAATGCAATAATATCTTTTAAGATTTGAGCTGTCCCAACATTATCAAAGTAACGAAACTTACCAGAATTCCATGTCGTTCGATGAGGATAATTCTTATTGATATAATAATTCCAGAAAAGTATCTTCTCAGCTTCTTGATCTGTCAGTTTGATTCTAAACTCTTCATGGGATGGGACCATGCCATCCTCGCTAAGACTGCCAGAAAAAGTTTCATTTACCATATAGAGACCGAGAATCCGTCTTTCTGTTTCTGGTCGACCTGGCTCTGTCACAGTCAGAAGTCCCGCACTGTGTGGATGCAAACGAGCTGCTCTGTTTGGTTGACCTTTATTTTTTCCACTTTGAACCTTTCCAGTAGAAACTTGCCAGTCGGTAAATACATTTTGCTGTTCTTCTTCGTCAAGACGGAAAACAATTTGTGAGCTCTCATGAATTTTATGGTTCTTCATTTTTTCCTTGCGTTGACGTTCAAGCTCTAGCTGTTCTTTTTCTTCTTCACGTTGCTTTTCAAGTGCTTCTTCTTTGATTACTCTTTTCGAAATGACTTTTTTCAAAGATTTTGCAGTATCCTGGTCATTTAATGTAATAAAACTTTCAAAAGCATCAGGATAGACAAACTTTTTAATATCCTCATTAAAATTAATAGTGATGAAAGTTGCATCTTGTTCCACGATATTACCTTTACCAAAGACTTTATGGGTTATTGCTTCATTAATTAAATTCACTAAACCATTCTCCTTATATAATATATTTAGATGTTTATTTTGACATTAGAATCAATTTCATAATTACAAAAGCCAGCCACGGCACTAAATCCGCATGATGAAATTAATTAATTATTATTTTAATTAGCTTATTTTCAATAAAGTCATTTGACTGAATAGAACGA
This sequence comes from Pseudogracilibacillus sp., assembly GCA_026169505.1. Classification (GTDB taxonomy): domain Bacteria; phylum Bacillota; class Bacilli; order Bacillales; family Amphibacillaceae; genus Pseudogracilibacillus. The sequence goes on along the minus strand of JAPFCO010000341.1, from coordinate 1,100 downwards.
AAATAAGTATTAAAATAAAAAAAAGCGCTCAAATTCTATCTGGGAGAAGATGTGCACGAATATCAACAAGGTAGCTCAAAACTATTCTAACTATAGAATAACATATAATCTAAAATAATGCAACTTTATAGTTGACAATGGTAGATCGTTTATTGTATAATTACAGATTATTTTATGATAAATCTATTTCATTTCGAGTACGTTCAAAGTTGAATCAACTAGCAACAGTTTCTATAGCACTCAGTTAACATAGTGCTGTGTGATAAATCGGAAATTAATTTGGAGCATGTGAAAGGAGAGCAATTTCAAATAGAAGCGTTTTTTAAAAATAGGGCCAGATACTATCATCGTTACATATTAAGTGAGATAATAGAAAAAAGTGAAGTTAGGATGACAAATGTGGGAAAAATGACTGAATGGATAGTGAATCCGAGCCATGTGAAGCGGTATCAAGAAGGCTATCCTTTAATTACAAAAGATGCGATTGCTTCAGGCTTAGGAACAGCAAGTGAAGGGGATATCGTACATTTGGTTGATGGAGCGCACCGCTTTATCGCTAAGGCGTATTATGGAAAACAAAATAAGGGGATCGGCTGGGTGTTGACGAACAATCAACAAACGAGGTTGGATGCTGCTTTTTTTCAAACGATGATTCAAAAGGCAATTAATAATCGCAGCTCTTGCTATCAAAGTAATCATACAAATGCTTTTCGTGTTTTCAACGGGGAAGGTGATGGCATTGGTGGATTAACGATTGATTATTTTGCAGGTTATTACTTGATTAATTGGTATAGTATTGGCATGTATACATATAAAAACTATATTATTCAAGCGTTGGAAAAATTGGTTGATTTTCATGCCATTTATGAAAAAAAACGATTTCAACAAAAGGGTGCATATATGGGTGATGATGATTTTGTAACAGGCACAAGGGGTGAATTCCCTCTAATCATCAAAGAAAACGGTATGAATTATGCAGTTGATCTAAATGATGGAGCAATGTGTGGGATATTTCTTGATCAGCGTAATGTACGTAAAGTAATTCGGGATACATATGCAAACGGAAAACATGTGTTAAATACATTTTCCTATACGGGTGC
>JAPFCO010000092.1 GCA_026169505.1 Pseudogracilibacillus sp. | reverse complement strand
TTATCGCGGATGAAGCAACATTAACGGGTACTGTTCGCTATTTAGATAGCAATGTACAGCAGATAGTTAAAGAGGAGATGACACGGGTCGTTAAAGGAATTTGTCTTGCCAATGATGCGACATATGAAATCGACTATCTAGACGGATATCCACCAGTTATTAACCATGAAGCAGAAACGGCTTTGGTTTTCAATGCGGCGCAAAAAGTGGCCACAGTAAATGAGGCTACTGTTTCAGAACCACAAATGGCTGGAGAGGATTTTGCTCATTATTTACGTAAAATTCCTGGTGCATACTTTTTTACAGGTGCTAAAATCGATGGCTATGAGTATCCACACCATCATCCGATGTTTGACTTTAATGAAGATGCAATGCCAATCGCTGCCAAAATGTTGATCGGAGCATATGTAGAATATCAACAAGAGCATCCTGCAACATAAATAAAGAGAACATGAATCAGCGGAAAAGTTGGTGTAAACCTATCTTTTCCGCTTTATTATCTTACAATGCTTTTTGTAATCTTTGCTGTACATATAGCTTAGTAAATAAATAATTAAATAGTATTCCTGCAATAAGCGCAATGAAAAAATACTCGTATTGTGCTAATAGAATAAACACGATGGAAAATACAATAGTTTGAACAATCGTAATTCGATAAATGAACGTTAAAAATGTTTGGATACGTACTTTTTTATCGATAGGATAAAGATCAAGCCAAATACTCGTGCGATAGTGTTCGAATAAAGCAATCATTTGAAAACTAGTCATGTACAGAAATAAAAGCACGAAAGCTACTTGCAACCAGCTATTTGGAATAAAGTAAATAGCTATAAATCCGAGCACTGTTAAACGTACATACATACTTAAATAATCACTACTGCGAATGAACGATAACCGATATAAATACGCAAATGTTGCTTCATGAGTAAATGGTACTTGACGATTAATTAACCTCGATAATAATGGACGTTTCTTTAATCGCTTCGTTAAGTGCGGTACATTAGCAAACATACTCACAAAACGATAAAAAGATGCGAGTCGATTGCGATCATTATCAATTAATATCTCCCACGCTAAACTTGACTGTCTTTTAGTTAATAGGTAATTATTCAAAGCAAGAGCAAAGTATAACAAAATAACCGCAAGAACGAACATAGAGCCTTGTAATAAAAAATAAAATATCGTTATACTTAAAAAGGTACGAATCACCCTATCTAATCGGCGAATAGCGGTATGCTGCACCTTAAACATGTACCAGTTTGTGGCCATATTCAAACCTTTTAACAAAAGCAAAATAACAACTAATACGAAGTAATCTTTCATCGTTTTATTGGAAAACATTTGCATGAAAAGTGGGGCCGCTGCTGCTGATACGATCAACACGATATACAATTGAAAAATAAAGTTATAAAGTAAGCTCCAATGAAAATAAGGTTGCATTTGTTCTTCTTTTACTATGAGAAACACTTTGTCCGGTTCTTTTAAAAATGATTGAATCGGATTATAGCTAGAAACAAAGCCAAACATGAATGCGAGCACTATTGCAGCAGGAAACGACGGACTCAATTGCTCCAACCATTGTTGATAATAAATAGCGACCGTTATAATCATAAACAAAAGTGCAATCATAAAATGACCATTAAAAATATATCGTAAATAACGATTTAGTAACATCATATGTTCGCGCAAGCGATCTTTAAACAAGTCTGTAGGATTAAACATCGCTTTCTTCCTTCGTTAATTGAATATATAAATCATCTAAAGATGCTTCTGGCATCGTAAACTGTTTACGGAGTTCGTCAATCGTACCATGCGCTCTAATCTCCCCTTCATGAAGAATCACAAATCGATCACAATATCGTTCAGCCGTTGCCAAAATATGCGTTGACATTAATACACCAGCACCATTTTGTTTCATCTTTTCCATCCAATCAATATATGATTGAATACCTAATGGATCTAATCCAACGAATGGTTCATCGACAATATATAAGGAGGGCTCAATTAGAAATGCACACATAATCATGACTTTTTGACGCATCCCTTTTGAAAAATGTACTGGAAACCAATGAAGATGTCGCTTCATCCGAAAAGCATCTAACAATGCTGGTAATCTTTCTTCAAAAGTTCCCTCATCTAAATCATGTGCCATCGCTGTTAATCTTAAGTGTTCATATAGTGTTAATTCATCATATAAAATTGGTTGCTCCGGTATATAGCCAATTTCTTTACGATAGCCCGTCGGATCTTTTTTCAATGTTTTGCCATTAATTTTGATCGTACCGCTTTTTTCTTGCAGTAAACCAATAATATGTTTAATTGTCGTACTTTTACCTGCCCCGTTCAGACCAATTAAGCCGATTATCTCAGCAGTTTTTACTTCGAACGAAATGCCATGTAGTACATTCTTATTTGAATAACCGCCAGTCAGATCTGATATTTCTAATAAGGCTTGCAATATCATTCACCTCTTCATAATATATTAGATTTAATGGGTTTATTTATTCATTATTCCCTAAAAAGCCATCTGTAAGTATAGTATATATGATTGATTAGAGTTATGTATAATATTTCCTCTATTGTTCATAATATAGTGGAAGGTAAATAAAGAAGCATAATAACCACTACCGTTATGATGATAGACATTGGTATTCATTGACATAACTACTTCGGATACAAAATTGTAGTTATGGAGTCCCCGAACCAATGTTTACTTCTTTCTTTACTCTTCTTAAAGCAGACTACGTATTATACGTAGTCTGTTGTTTTCATGTTAGCTATTCCATGATAAAACACGCAGATTCGGGCAAGAGGAAAGAAAGTACTACTTTTTAGATGAGTTCATTTCATCATTGTCTGATGCAGCACACGTTGTAGCGGTAAATCAATATGATGAACTAGACTAAATAAAAGTAATCTATCTTTAACATTTCCTGCATATACTTGTTTGTATCTTTATGATAAACTAAATATACATCATACAATTGTTAGGAGTTGTTGAACAATGAAACATGACGATTGCATTTTTTGTAAAATTGTTGCGGGAGAGATCCCTTCTGCAAAAGTGTATGAAGACGAACATGTTTATGCATTTTTAGACATTAGTCAAGTCACGACTGGACATACACTCGTTATCCCAAAAGTACATACAACAGATATTTTTGAAACTCCGGCAGAGATTGCGGGTGAATTATTTGCCCGTGTTCCTAAAATTGCTAATGCAATTAAGCAGGTGTACAACCCTGAAGGTGTAAATTTATTAAATAACAATGGGATTTTTGCGGGTCAATCTGTATATCATCTTCATATCCACATTATTCCCCGTTATGATGATAAAGATGGATTTAATGCTAAATGGGTCACACGAGATGATCAGTTTTATTTAGGTGAGTTACAAGAAATGGCAAAGGATATTAACGATGCCATCTAAAAAAGAATTTATCCTTCAAAGGAGGACCATGTATTATGTCTAGAGGAAAATCATTTGTTACAGGTTTTTTCGTTGCAAGTACAGTTAGTGCTGCCGCAGCTTTAATACTTACACCAGCATCTGGCAGAGATTTACGTGGAAAAGTGAAAGACCAAGGATTAGAATGGAAAAAAGTTGCTGAAGATATTATTCAAGATGCATTAAAATTAAAAGACCAAATTGCAAAAACATCTAAAGAAGGTGTTGCGTTAATCAATGAATTAACAGAAGAAATGAAGATTTCTGTTGAAGAATGGAAAAACGCAGTCGAACCGCATCAAGACAATATCTTTGAATACTTAGAGCAAATTGAATCTAGTATTAAAGACTTAGAAGATAAAATTCAAAAGCAAAAAAGCGAAGACGAATCATAACTTTCGCTACCAGATGTTAGCTATTAAAAGAAGGTTTAGCACCATCGACCTTCTTTTTTTATGATTAATTGTCTGTAATCCCGAGTAAATCGTTTACCAATTCTTAGAGATATGGTATTCTTTTTAAGAGTGTTTTTATGTGAGTATTAACAAATCACTAGCATATCTAGGTTATATAAATTGAGGAGTGTACCAACTATGAAAAAAATAATCGTAGCCGCAACGATGTCAATCGGGCTACTTGGACTAACTGCATGTGGAGGTTCATCGGAAAACGTTGCCGAAACTGAGGCTGGAAATATAACAAAAGATGAATTATATGATGAATTGGTAGCAACAAATGGAGAAGAAGCATTAACAAAACTCGTCACTTTAAAAGTTCTTGAAGATAAATACGATGTATCAGATGAAGTAGTTGATGCAGAACTTGAAAAAATTAAGGAAGAAGTTGGCGAAGAATTTGAACAAGTTCTAACTATGCAAGGTTTGACAGAAGAAGAATTGAAAACAGATCTTAAGAGTAGCCTCCTACAAGAGGAAGCAATTACTGAAGGCATCGAAGTTTCCGAAGAGGAAATGCAACAATATTATGATCGCATGACAAAAGAAGTAGAGGCTCGCCATATTCTTGTACAAGATGAAGAAACAGCAAATGATATTAAGAAGAAATTAGATGATGGTGATGACTTTGCTGATTTAGCAAAAGAACACTCTGTTGACGAAGGTACTGCTGAACAGGGTGGCGAGGTTGGTTTCTTTTCAGTTGGATCAATGGTTCCAGAATTTGAAGATGCTGCATTTACGATGGAAAACGGTGACATAAGTGACCCTATTCAATCTGAGTTCGGTTTCCACATTGTTGAAGTTTTAGATTCGAAGGAAACGGATGAAGATGTCGGCAGCTTCGAAGATAACGAAGATGAAATCCGTCGTACACTTGCTGAAAGAAAAGTAAACCCTGAAGATGCGATGGAGAAGATTAATAAATTACTTGAAGATGCAGACATCAATATAAAAATTGAAGGTTTAGAGGATATATTTGAACAAGAAGCTCCTGCATTAGGTTAATTTAACTTAAGATACGAAAAATGGCGCACCTGTTACATAATAGGTGCGTCATTTTATTTACCTTTTTCTTGAGTACGAAAACATTATTAATGAAAGATCTTTCCTTTATCATCGCATCCAGAATGGGTATCATTCTTCGTGGGTGAGAACGATTGGTTTAGAAATCAAGCTGATGTGAATATAAGCATGTTTTTGCGTAAATCTTGCATCACAGAGCTCGGCTACTGTATATGTAAGACTTATTTAATTTGAGCGAATGGTTGTATTTTATACATTTGGACACGCCAATATGGGAGTGAGTAGCTTATGCTCACTCCCATATTTAACTTAAAAGATTCTTTTAGACTATCCGTCTGTTGAATGACCTCTACTCGCCTTTTCTTGTTTCATTCTTTCCATGTAAATTTCGCCTTCACGCTCAATAAAATGTTGTTCTAATTTCCGTTCCGCATTTGCCGCACGAAAAGACATATAACCGCTAAAACAAATAAATACTAATACAACAAAAATCCACCAAGGAATAGAACTAAGCAATGGTATTACCTCCTTGTCCACCCAATTTCCTGTATTATGTATATGCTGTTTCAGCCATTTTTATGTCTTTTTAAAACAAGCTAACTTTAATATCCTTCCATCGACGGTTTATAAAATGAACGATTATCCATCGCAAATAGCCGTTCTGTAAATGCCCCTGGTGTCGTCTTATCTAATGCACGATTAAGCATATTCATTTTTGCATCAATCAGATCGATAAAGTGAATCATTTCTGCCTCGCGAATAAGTGGAGGTTTTGGACTGCCCCATTCCCCTTTTCCGTGGTGACTTAAGATAATATGTTGTAATAACATTACTTCTTCACCATCTATTTTCAGCTCTTTTGCTACCTCTTCCACTTCCGTTACCATAATTGAAATATGTCCAAGCAATGTTCCTTCTGTCGTATAAGTTGTCGATACTACACCCGACAGCTCATGTAATTTACCAATATCATGTAAAATAATACCTGCATACAATAAGTCTTTATTTAATTCCGGATAAATATCACATAATGATTTAGCGATCTTCAACATCGATACAATATGAAATGCAAGACCAGATACAAATGCATGATGATTTTTAGATGCTGCTGGATAGACAAATAAGTCTTCCTGATACTTTTTGATGAATGCCCGTACAATCCGTTGTAAATTAGGATTCTCCATCTCAAAAACTGCTTCCATCATTTCTTCTTGTAATTGTTCTTTATCAACTGGTGATTTTTCTAAAAAGTCGGATACGTGCACACCATCTGTCACTTGTGCTGGACGAATCGATTTAATACGTAATTGTAATGTACCACGATATTCGATAATATCTCCTAATACCTTTACTACTTTTCCATTTGTAAAAGTTGATTCATCTTCTTTCGATGCATCCCATAATTTTGCATCAATTTCTCCTGATGCATCTACAAAAAACAATGTCAAAAATGGTTTTCCATTACTTGCTGTGCCTGTTCTAACCTCTTTAACTAATAAAAAGTCATCAAAAGAATCTCCTACGTTGTATTGGCTAATACCTGTTCTCATATTACTCCTCCTCTACTTTTAGCTACTTGTAAAATAGGTACACTATCTAACTTTGTGGCAATATCTTTTTTACAAGTAAATATAATAAGCTGTTGCTCTTTTGATAATTGCTTTAATAAAGCAATCATTTTATCTGTTCGCTGTTGATCAAAATGAACAAATCCATCATCTATCATGAAAGGCATTTGATACGTATTACTCATTACTACACTGATTGCAAGCCGTAAAGAAACATACAATTGATCAATCGTTCCTTGAGACAGCTTATCTATAGTATATCTGATATGATTCTTTCCTTCTACCTGAAATAACTCATTCGATGTCGGAGCATGAACTTTACTATATGCACCTTCCGTAATTTCATGAAAGAATTCAGATGTAAATTGCATTACTTCTACTAAATGACTTTGCTGATATGCTGTTTTTGCTGCTGCTAGTGTTGATTGCGCTATTTTTAAGGTCGCCCATTCATTTGCGTATTGTTGTAGTTTATCCTTTTCCATTTGATGCTTATATATAGCAGTCGAATGATCGTTTGCTAATTCTAATTGTTCAATTTCCATTTCGAATGTAGCAATCGTTTTATCCGTTTCCAATTGATCTTGTTTTATCTGCTGTAACTTATCTTGTAAAAATCGGTAACGAAGTGTCAGCTCCTGTTCGTCGATGGTTTCCGACAATAATGCCTGTACCTCTTGTTCTGTAAACATCGTCGCAACCTGTTGCCAAATTGCGGCCATTTCTTTTTGAAGATGTTGTTTTTTATCGACCTTTACAGCTAGTTGCACATATGCTTCTTCTGAATCTACGTTAGCATAATTAAATAATGTGTGCATTTGTTGCTCATAAACAAGAATTGTTTGTTCTAAGGATTCGATCGTTTCTTCGTGATCCTTTACTTGATGCTCATAGTTTATTAAGAAGTGTTGCTGTGCCTGTTGTGCTTCTATTACATCTTGAATTTGTTGAAATGTGAGCAATACTCCTCTTTCGTTCAATGCATTTGAAACACGAAGGATTTGTTTATCGATTGCTTGGATGTCTTGTTCTATCAGGACTAAATCTTTTCTCAGTTTGTTTTTTTCAACAAGTATTTTTTTTATGTCACGAATAATAACTAATAAATCAGTCCAATACTGGACATCCACCTCTTTTAAAAATGGATAAGTTTGATGTTCGGTTTCCATAAGCTGAATCCATTTATTTTCTTTTTCTAGAAAAACTGCTTGGTTATTTTGCCAAAAATGTCTCTCAGTAGTAATGTGATTAAGCTGTTTGTCGATTGCTTCTTTTTCAATTAAAATTGATTGTTGCTCTGATTGAGTTTGTTCCTTTCTTTCATATTGTTCATATGTCATCTTATCGTTCGGATTATTTTCTGATTCTTGAAGAAAATACGATTTTGTCTGTTTTATATTAATATATTGTATGATTCCAGCAACAACGAGTAGGAAAGGAATGGTTAATAGAAGATAATTTTCCATAACAAGAGCAATGATTGTAGCAATAACTGCAATCACACTTCCTGTAATCACCAGACCTTTGGCTGTTTTCGTGCGGCGTTCTTCCCAAAGTTGCCATTTATCTTTCTCGGTGTTCGATTGTTGATTTGCATTGTATTGATGTGATTCCGCTTTGAGCTGTTGAAGGGTTTCTTCTGGTAATTGTCTTTCTGACAGAGCTTGCTTTTCTGTTTCTAATTGTTCTTTTTTCATTAGTAATTCCTTGTGAAGCTTCGTTTGATTATCCCCTTCTTGGAGCAATTGCTCCTGGGTTCGCTGAAGCTCTTCCCACTTTTTTTCTAAATGAAAAGGAAATGAAGCTGTTTCTATTTCATCCATACTGATCGTTACAGATCGCAAATTGTCGTCAAGTCGTTCTTCTAAATATTCGACTTGTGCTTCCTTCTCCTTTTGTTGGTGTAATAAATGATCATATGTCGTCTGTTCTTCGACAACAGTTTTTGCCATCTTTATGACATCTTGTTCATATAAGTGTTCTTCAATCTCTTGCATTTTTTGTTCATCTTGTTGTATTCGCTTCTCTAATACTTGCAACTCACTTGTAAGTGGAAGTATCTTTTCCTTCCAACTTTCTAATCGTTCCAGCCCATTTTCTGGAAACGTCATATTATTTGGTAATGTTATTAATTCGCGTTCAGCTTGCTGATATTGATGTAATTGTGGTAATAAGGTTTGTATTTTTTTCACTTTCAACAGTTCAGCTTGGGTGGCAGCTTCATCAGTTGTCAGTTGACTTTTTACCTGTTTCATTTGCTCCATTTCTGATTGCTTGTCTTCATATACTAATTCTTTCTTTTGAATTTCGATTAATGCAGCATGGGATGTTTTTATTTTATTAATCTGCTCATTAATAATTGGTCTTCTACCTTGCTTTTTAAATAATTGCCCTATTTTCGATTCTAATGATTTTTCTGCTTCATAAATATTGGTTGAACCGGTCAATCCTACACTGAATAAGACATCGCTTAGTTGCTCTTGTTTCATCTGCCTTATTTCTGTTAAATCAAGTGCCGAAAATGCATAAATGGATGTATATATTTGACGGTTTAATCCTTTCAGTCTCGTTTGAAGCCATTGTTCGTTTTCCTGCTCACCTGAAGCAATATGACAAATAACGTCATTCTCTATTCTCTCGATAGAATAACGCCCAATTGTATCATCTTCGACTACTAATATTCCACCAATTTTATTGCTGTCGATTGGTTTGAACCGTGCTAGTTTACGTGGAGGCAACCCAAACAGTACGTATAAAACAAATTGTTGTAACGTCGATTTACCCGATTCATTTTCACCATAGAAACATATTGGTTTGGTAAATGGGAAGTCAATCGTTTGGTCCACCCATTTACCAAATCCATATATTTTCACTTGAATAAACTTCATCTAACATCACTTTCTTCCACATGTAATAAATCATCTAAAAGCATCTTTTTCGCTGCTTCTTTTAATGCAAGTTCATCTTCTTGTTCTAAGTATTTTCGCGCTGTTGGATGTCGATATAAGTCTGCGATTACTTTGTCTGCTTCTAAATTTCCCAATGCTTTTTCTATTTCTTTTACAAAGGTCTCCTCTACTGCTACTGTACCTTTCTTTACTGTTTCAATTCGATATGTATAAATAAACTGCCAATCATCCTGCTCAATCATAGCTTCATTTACAACTTCGATGATTTGTGAAAGAAGGCCGTCTTCGGAGAATTGATATAGATTACCTTCTTTACTATAAAATGTGAGATGAATCAATTGTTTTATATCTGTTTGTCCCATGAATGTGAGCAATGACTGTTCAATATCATCTATTGTTACACAATGAGAAACATCCAGACGGTGTTGAACAAATTGAATGTTTTGCACCGGAACAAATTCATAAAACGTATCTGTTGGTGTCATTTTCACATAATAACAACCTTTAGCACCTGATTCATTTCGATGTCTTCCTTGTGTATTTCCAGGATAAATAATAGGAGGATTTGTTGTTAAGACTGCACGTTCATGAATATGACCGAGCGCCCAATAATCGAAAGGCTTTGCTTGTAGCTGTTGTAAGGTGAACGGGGCATAAGGGTCATGCTCTTGATTACCGTGCAATGCTCCATGTAATGTTGCGATATGAAATGGTATATGATCATTTTCGACTTGATATTCTATTGTTTTGTTATTTTGAACTGCACGTTGATGGTAACTAAATCCATAAATTGTTGCTAACTCTTTTTCATTCTTTTTATAAATAAAATGACTAACTTGCTCTTCCGAAAAAACATGAACATTGTTTGAAAATGCTAATCGATATGGATTGCCTAATAGATAATCATGATTACCATAAGATAGGTAAACGTCGATATCATGCTCTTGTAATGTTTGAAATGCTTTCCTGAGTTGGACTTGGGCTTTCAAACTTTGTTTATCATTGTCAAATAAATCTCCTACTAATAAAACAAAATCAACTTGCTTCATTATAGCTGTTTGGACAAGCTGATTTAATGCTGTAAATGTACTCTCACGTACATCTTGAAAAACAGTTTCTGGAATATCTGTTAAGCCCTTAAATGGACTATCTAAATGCAAATCTGCTGCATGGATAAATGAAATCGAATCTGTCATGTATGTCACCATCTTTCCTTGTTAATCTGTATATTATCACGAAACATAAATACGAGCAAACGTTTCCTTTCATTAGAATATACATTTAAAAAATGAATTACTAGATGATTAGGATCTTACTTCTACACAGTTAGTACGTTTATTTTTATAAAGATATGATGTATGTAATTGACATCATATTGTTTTTCCTGTCCTTTTCTCCTAAAACATGGCATAATACGGATAACATCTTAAAGTCATTAGGGGGAATACACATGGTTGATTATATGTTAACCGTTTTTTCTAAAGAGGGAGAGAGCTTATTAAATGAATCTTTTGCAGCGCAAAATGATGATGAAGCTAAAACAATCGGTCAGAAAAGATTAGATGAAGAAGGTTATACTGAACATACACATCGTTGTGTAGCACCAAATGCCCGATTAGTATTATTTCATCGCTAATCATCTGCACACATTGAAAAAGAGTGTTGGCTTGAACGTAAGCGTTGCCACACTCTTTTTTTCTGGGCGTCTATTCAATTGATATACTGAAACGACATGTTAGGTTTTAAGTGAATCAATTTCATCATAACAAATTAAATCAAAAATAGGACTGCCCAATTAGGACAGTCCCACTTATAAAAGATATGGAATAGTAATTATAGATGAAAAGATATAATAGTATGGGATATTATACGAATTTTCATCTACTTACTTATTGTTGTGTACCACCGATTTGTTGTTGAGCAGCATGTACGAGACGTTTTGTTATTTCACCACCAACAGAACCGTTAGAACGAGATGTAGAATCTGGTCCTAATTGCACGCCAAATTCTTGGGCGATTTCTGTTTTCATTTGATTTAATGCTTGTTCCGCTCCCGGAACGACTAATTGATTTGAACTATTTCGATTTGCCATTTCTGTCACCTCCTTACTACGTATTGTGAGCAATTATTGAAATCTTATCAGATAAAAATTATGGAAATTAAGGCGAAAAAAGCCTATTACATCGTAAACATCCGTGTAATAGGCTTTTCTCCTCTTATTAAAATTATAAAGTATGTGTCATATCTTCTGGTACAACGAATTTATCAAACTCTTCTGCCGTTAATAGTTCTAATTCTACTGCCGCTTCTTTTAATGTTGAATTATCTGCAAATGCTTTTTTAGCAATTTTTGCTGAATTTTCATAACCAATATGCGGATTTAACGCAGTAACTAACATTAATGAATCATTTAAGAATTGATCAATTTTATCCTGATTTGCTTCAATTCCACGGACAGCACGCTCTTCAAAAGATAACATACTATCAGCTAATAATTGAGCAGATTGAATAAAATTGTATGCAATGACTGGTTTAAACACGTTCAATTCAAAGTTCCCTTGACTCGCCGCAAATGCGATTGTTGCATCGTTTCCAACAACTTGAGTAACAACCATCGTTAAAGCTTCACTTTGAGTTGGGTTTACTTTACCAGGCATAATCGAACTTCCTGGTTCATTAGCTGGAATCGTAATTTCACCAAATCCGGAACGTGGTCCACTTGCTAACCAACGAACATCATTTGCAATTTTCATTAAGTCAGCTGCTAAAGCTTTTAATGCTCCATGAGCAAAAACTGTTTCATCATAACTTGTTAATGAATGGAATTTAACTGGCTCTGATCGGAATGCTTTGCCAGTATTAGTACTAATTTCAGCACAAACCTTTTCAGCATAGTCTGGATGAGCATTTAATCCCGTCCCTACTGCTGTTCCACCAATTGCTAAGTCTTTCAGATGTTCTGCACCTTCTTGAATCATTAATTCGGCCTTTTCAAGCATACGGTGCCAACCGCTCATTTCTTGCCCTAATGTAATTGGTGTTGCATCTTGTAGATGTGTACGACCAATTTTGACAACATCTTTAAATTGATCTGATTTTTTACCAATTGTATCCTTTAAAACTTTGACTGCTGGAAGAACCGTATCTTCTAATTTCAATACAGCTGCAACATGAAGAGCTGTTGGATATGTATCATTAGAACTCTGAGATTTATTCACATCATCATTTGGATGTAGAACTAAATCACTTCCTTGTTCTTTTAACCATTTATTTCCTACAAAAGCTAATACTTCATTCACGTTCATGTTTGACTGTGTTCCGCTCCCAGTCTGCCATACTACTAACGGAAATTGATCTGTTAATTTATCTGCTAAAACTTGTTCAGCTGCATAACCAATTGCATCTGCCTTTTCTTTCTCCAATAATCCTAACGAATGGTTCGCTGTTGCACACGCTTTCTTTGTTATAGCGAATGCTTTAATAATTTCAATCGGCATCTTCTCGATTCCAATTGGAAAATTATGTTTACTTCTCTGTGTCTGAGCACCCCAAAACTTATCTGCAGGTACCTTTACCTCTCCTAATGTATCTTTCTCAATGCGGTAATCCATCCCATTTATCCTCCCTATGGAACATGATAGTCTTCTTTCTTATTGTACCAAAAAAACAACCAATTATATATTAATTGGCATGACATACTTAGAATGAATGTTATATCGTATAGAACAGTGTTCGAAAGACAAACATGAGCTGTGACTCAAAATGAGAATAACAAGCGCTTTGGCATCCTCCAAGTAAGCCTTCTTGTTTTCAAATAGAGTGTCATATTCCTCATTGATCCATACTTTTAAAACCACTATAATCTTACGGATGCTCAGGATCAATATTCCGAAACGCTAAAAAACCGGCAATAAGTCCAAATATAGATAATAATGCAACAATCCAGAAAATATTTTGTTTCATCAATAATGCGATAACCGGTGGTCCTGCCGCAACTCCAATAAACCGCATCGAACTATAGATAGATGTAATTGCTCCACGTATCGTTTTATCAATACTTTTTGTAATTAATGCGTCTAAGCTTGGCAATGCCATACCGATTCCTGTGCCACATACGAGAAAAATAATGATTAAATAAATAAAGTGTGACATAAATGAGATAACTGCAACAGAGGCACCTGCTAGGACGATGCCAATAAAAGTCACCCATTTCATCACTTGTAAATTATCTTTAATGTATTTCCCTGTGAAGTAAGATGCAAGAGACAATGCTAGAAGTGGAATGGCTAAAAGCAACCCTTTCTTTATTCCATCAATCTGAAATTTATCCTCTAATATACTTGATAAGTAAAATAAAAATCCAAATAAAATAAACATTAAGATAGCTCCAATAATAAAGACTGCGATAAGCCAACGGGAATGCTTACGGAATACATCCTTGATTAAACCCCAGTACCTTTTAAAGTTTAACGGTTCTGCATTTGTATCTGGTTGTTCACGAATTAGAAAAATGACCATTAATAAAGAGACAAGACAAAAAATTGGAATAGAGAAAAACGGTAAAAACCATATTAATGCTGTTAAGGCTGCTCCTAGTATGGGACTTAAAACTTTCCCAATTGTATTAGATGTTTCTATGACTCCGAGTGTTGCACTTGCTTCTGCATCTCGCTGAAACATATCACCAACAAGTGGTAGAACGATTGGCATAGCACCTGATGCACCAATACCTTGTAACGCCCTTCCAACAAGAATCATCGCATAAGGATCATCCATTTTCCAAGCAGCCATTCCAGCGATAAATCCACCAATTCCCGTCAGAATAAGTGCTGGAACGAGTACTTTTTTTCGCCCAAATCGATCTGATAAATAACCGGCTAACGGAATAAAAATAATTGCAATCACGGAATATACAGTAATAATATAACTTGATTGCAATTTGGATATCTCTAACTTCTTTTCCATTAATGGTAAAATGGGGATTAACATAGAATTTCCTAATGTCATAATTAATGGTACAGAGGCAAGTGAAATAATTGCCCATTGCTTATCATTTTTTTCAATAGCCACCCTGGATCATCCTTTTTCAACGTCATCATAATTAGATGTAGTTTGTACAATCCCTGTTGAAATATACGAATCAATCAGCCGGACTTTCTATTAGGATTACTTTACGTTTTGCATCCAGCTTTTTGCTCTTGAAAATCGAAGTATAGTTAGAATATGAATTTCATCATTCGGATTTAGTGCCACATCACTACAGCATGTAGTTTCGTTGATTATTTATTAACTACATGCTGTAGTGATGTGGCTGATTTGGGTAATTATGAAATTCACTCAACGCTCTAATGTTTAAAGAATTTCATTTTATGACAACCTATCCATTATCATTCAGTGTCCTATTCTGTATATAGTGCGTAACAATAGCTTGCTTTTAAAGGACAATAAGGCATCATAAAGTTCTTAGATACAGAACTTTATGATGCCTTATTAATATTATTACATCAACAGAACTAGCTCACGATGAATTGTTGAAAGTACAATTGTTCCTATTACATCGTAATAAGGTATACTGTCGTAATAGAAGCAATTACGACAAGCACAACATTTAAACCTATGTAAGATAATCCAACGGCTACTACTGCGCCAATTAACCCAACATGGGGTTGATCTTCTTTTACTAATAACACCCCCGGAAATATTAAAGCACCCAAAGCTGCATATGGGATCGACTGTAGCCAATTATTCACCCAATTTTTGAAGACAAGTTTATTTACAATAAATGCAGGTATAAATCTCGGGATCATTGTCACAAGAGACATCCCGATAATAATAAGTATAATCATCAGTATTTCTCCTTTAGTAAAAAGACACCACTTAAGCCGCCTAGTACTGTGCCAACAACAATTGCCCAACCACTGCTCATAAATTGACTAGCAATCGTATTAATTAGCATGGCAACAATGGCAATTAATCCAAAACGAACTTCTTTTTTTACTGAAGGTACTAACAAGCTAATAAATAAAGCGTATAAAGCAATGCCCATACTTTGACTCAACTGCTCAGGGATTACTTCTCCTAACAATCCCCCTACTAGTGAACCTATGACCCAAGCAAGATAGCCTGATAAGAAAATACCAATATAAAAATAAACTGCCTTTTTATTATTAGCTTTTTCTTGATTCATTGCAGCAACTGCAAATGCTTCATCTGTTAATCCTAAGGAAACACCAACTCTTCCTTTTAATGACACATGTTCTCGTATGCTATTCATAAATGATAAACTCATAATAAAATGCCTGAAATTCAATATAAAAGTAGCGATAACAATTTCAGCCATCGAGGCACTAGCGACAATCATATTGACGCCCATAAATTGACTGGCACCAGCATAAACGAGCATACTCATTAAAGTAAGCTCGAGTAAAGTTAATCCTGATTGCGAAGCCAACACCCCATAAGTGATTGCAACTGGAATATAACCTAATGTGATTGGAATGCCAGTCTGAACACCTAATAGCCACATGCCCATTTTTGTCGGCTTAGCCTGTACTTCTGTATCATGGGCCATGTTAATGCCCCCTTATTCATCGTTTTCAACTAATAATAGTTGCTCATCACTTTGTTGCTTATTCGTCTTGATCTGTTAAAATACGTGGTCCATCTTTTGTAATTGCTAATGTATGTTCATATTGTGCCGATCTGCCTGCGTCCTGTGTTCGTGCAGTCCACCCATTATCATCCATCTTACTTCTCCATGTACCCTCATTAATCATTGGTTCAATTGTAATAACCATTCCTTCTTTTAAACGAATTCCTTTATTTGGTTCACCAAAATGTGGAATATGCGGAGGTTCATGCATTGTCGGACCGATGCCATGCCCTGTAAATTCTCGCACAACAGAGAATCCCTCTCCTTCAGCATACGTTTGGATTGCATGCCCAATATCACCAATTCGATTTCCAATTTGGGCTTGTTCGATACCAACATATAGTGATTTCTTCGTTACATCCATCAGTCGCTTACCCTCTTCATCTACATTCCCAACAGCATATGTCCAAGCGGAATCAGCAAGTGCTCCATCTAGGTTTACAACCATATCTACCGTCACGATATCCCCATCATTTAATGGTTCATTTCGTGGAAAACCGTGGCATATTTCATCATTAATGGAAGCACATGTAGCATATTCGTAGCCTTGAAATCCTATTTGTTCTGGAATGGCACCGTTCTTTCTTAAATACTTTTCAACGGCCGTATCAATTTCCATTGTCGTTATTCCTGGTTTAATTAGCAAAGCGACCTGTTTATGTGCGGCAACTAACAATCTGCCTGCCGCCTCCATTTGGTTAATTTCACGTTCACTTTTTCTCGTAATCAATTTCCTACGTCCTTTCATCTGGTTTCTTACCTATTTTAGTCAATGTCATCATACGGATTTATCGCTACACTACTACAGGATGTAGCGACATAGCTGATTTAGACAATGTTGAAATCAACTTCTTTAAACAAAAAAATCGAAACTTTTCCAATTTAGTTTATCAGCCCTTAGTTTACCACAAAAGCTAAATAGATACTTGTCTCACGCCCATTTGTACCTACATCTATACATGAAAAAAGAGAGCAATATCTCTCACTTTTCATTACCTGTTATTAGTCAATTTCATCATGCGAGTTTATCGCTACACTACCATATTCTATAGCGAAGTAACTGATTTAGGCAATGATGAAATTGATGCATTATGTATAATCTTTAATATCGTATATATCACCATTTATTATATTTGCTTCATCTGTCATAATATCTATTAACACTCCTGCTACAGACTCAGTTAGTGATAGGACACCTTGGTTTTTGTACTGTTTAAATTGTTCTACTTGTAAAAAATCCTTTTTATCTGAACTCCTAATTATTTCTTGCATCTTTGTATCCATCACACCTGGATTAAAGGCAATAATTTTATTTCCCGTTTTTAGTTCATCTTGCTCCAATGCAATTGTTTTAGTATACATGTTCATACTTGCCTTTGCACTACAATAAGTACTCCAACCAAATAACGGATTTATTGCTGCCCCACTTGTTACATTTACACCGACAAAGGATATGTGCTTCTCACAACACTTTCTTAGTAATTGATTCATTAAATTCATTGGACTTAGCACATTCACTTGATAATGATAGGCTAACTCCTCTTGGCTTATTGTTGTTGATTTTTTTATCGGATGAATGACTGCTGCATTATTAACGAGAAACAATTGATCATTTTCATCCAATTTGTCGAGTTCATCTAACAGTTTGTTCGTTGTCTTATTTACTTCTTGGGCGACACTCAAATCACAAGAATAATGAATGTAGTCGACATTATTTTCTTGTCCTATATCATACAATGCTTCTTGATTCGTCCGTGATATTCCAAACAGTTGAATCCCAGATTCCAATAAAAATCTTGCCGTATCAAAACCTAATCCCTCTGAAATGCCGGTTATGACTGCATATTTCATCTTATTTCCTCCTAGAACCCTTCTATTTGCTTACCTCATTGTAATAATAGACAAGAGTTTCCAATCCTTTATCAAAGCTATCCAACGGAAAACTTTCATTCGGTGAATGTAAACGGTCTTCCGGTGTACCAAACCCTAGTAAAATCACCGGGATATTATACATTTCATCTAACCATTCCACAACAGGGATAGAACCACCCATCCGAACAAAAATCGTTTCTTTTTCAAATGCTCGTTCATAGCATATTGCAGCTTTTTTAATGAGTGGATGATTTGGTTCAACCATATATGCTTTTGATGATAATTTTTCCTTTTTCACGGTAACTTGAACCCCTGCTGGTGCTACACGTTCGATATGTTCAACTAATAATTGTTGAATGGTTTCTGGATTTTGACCTGGAACTAGTCGACAAGTAATTTTTGCTGTAGCTGCAGCTGGGATAATTGTTTTCGTTCCTTCTCCTTGATAACCACCATATATACCGTTAATTTCAAAAGTCGGTCTTCCCATCGTATGTTCTTTCGCATCATACCCTTTTTCTGAAATCGTTTCTTCTATGCCTGTTGTCTGTTTATAGTCTTCTCCTTCTACCTTAGCAATAAGTGCCCGTTCTTCAGCAGTCATTGGTTCGACATCGTCATAAAAACCTTCCACTGTAATTTCTTCATCGATATTTTTCATTGTACTTAAAATATGTGATAATGCCATAATTGGATTTCTAACTGCACCACCGTATAGCCCAGAGTGTAAATCCTGATCAGGTCCATCTACAGTAATTTCAATCCCAGTAAAGCCTTTTAAACCATATAAAATGGTTGGCTGATTCTTTGCAACCATACCGGAGTCAGAAATAATGACAAAATCTGCTGCGAATTTTTCCCTTTTCTCTTTTAATGTATCATACAGGTTTTCGCTTCCGATTTCTTCTTCCCCTTCAATACATACTTTTATATTGACAGGTAAGGCACCCGTTGTTTTCATAAACGCTTCAAAAACTGCTAAATGCATGAATACTTGCCCTTTATCATCACTTGCACCTCGGGCATAGATGCGACCGTCTCTAATTTCAGGAGTAAATGGATCACTATCCCATTCTTCAATTGGATCTACTGGTTGCACATCATAATGACCGTAAAAGAGAACCGTAGGAGCATTTACACCTGCTTTATTATATGCTGCGTAAACAATTGGGTGATTGGAAGTCGGAATTTCCTCTATTGTATCAAAACCAATCTCTTCTAAGTAATTTTGAACAAATTGAGCCGCTTTTTGTACATCTATTTTATATGAGCTATCTGTGCTAACACTTGGAATAGTTAAAAAATCATTTAAACGCTCTAATAAGTCTTCACGGTTTTGTTGGATATAAGATAGTACTTCTTCTGACATCATTTATCTTCCCTTCTATAAAAATTCATTTATTTAATCGTACCACACTTTTTATCATTTTCTAACAAAAAACGAGCATTCATTTAGAATGCTCGT
>JAPFCO010000312.1 GCA_026169505.1 Pseudogracilibacillus sp. | reverse complement strand
TATCAGTAATATTTCTGTTTTGGTGACATCCTACAAGTTTTAGTGCTAAAGGATTAATAGCTTTTTGACCCCAGGCTATCGACTTTATTGTGCTAATCCCGTGTTCCAACAAAAGTATTTTTCCTCCGGGCTTACACCACCTTTGAAAGTTGTTTAGAGTGGTAATAGGGTTTTGATAGGCGCATAGTGTTCCGGAAGATACGATTGTATCAAAAGTGTTTTCATTGAATTCAACAGTTTCCACATCTGTCTCTATGAATGTAGTCTCAAATGGATAATCCTTCGCGGCATCACGTGCAACCTTCAACATTTCATGACTAAAATCCAAGCCAGTTAATGTCACATCTTGATTATAAAAGGGAAAATTCAGCCCAGGGCCAATACCAACTTCTAGAACATATCCATCTGCCTCTTGAAAAATTCGTTTACGAAATTTACTGGCATGATTGCTGTTGCGACGCTTGTCGTATTTTCTTGATTGTTTATCAAACTTCCTAATTAAAGACTCGTGTTTCATACGACATCACCTATTCCCCTTTATTATTTTTCGCTAAGCTTATTTCATTTACTTGTTTGGAATGCAGGGGTTATTTGATTAAATATGCGGCCTTACTGTTAGAGGATGAAACTCAATATCCAATACGTATAACTAGCCAGATATTACTCTGTTTGTTTTCTCTTCATTGTGATCCCCTTTATGATCAAGACGACATAGATTACAATGGCAACCGAATCTATCAGTGTATCCTTCAGGGCAGATACATCAAACAATACTGTTATGCCAAGAATAACCACTAACCGAAAGACTAGGATTGTTGTAATCACCCATGCAGCTAACCGGGTCTTCGATTGTCCCTTTTGAAATGACATGAAAATGAAAGCAATGCCGAAAATTAGGTTTTCTGCCGTTATTATGTGCCAAACATACTTGAATTCTGTCTGGGCACCTATCGGAATCGCATTAACTTCTAGCGTCGGTAGCACGATGGATTGGCCGTTCCATGCATGTGTAAAGGCAAATAATATGGCAAGAATACCCGCAATTAGATAATAAACATTTCTAATCTTGAAACTCATCACACCCCTCCTTGAAAAACGGTGGTTCCTTGTGATAGATATCCTCGTAAAGTTCACGCACAAATTCTGCCAATCTTTGATCGCTTTCATGATTAAGGTCCCTTAACGTTTCTGCCGTCATGTTGAGGAGTTCGCTAACTTTCTCCAAATGGTTTATTTTCTTGCGTGTCTCTGCATTCTTAGCATCCAAGAACAAAGCAACCTCCTCACAATAAGCAGGATCAACGTTTTCCATCTTGTGAAAATTGAATTTCCCCTTCATTTCCTCTAAAGAAAAGTCTGCATATTGCATAATTTGAATATTCATCAAGTCTATGAGGTCGGTTTTCATATACTTACGGTATCGGTTGGTATCTCTGATTGGTGAGACAATGCCAATTCGGTCGTAGTAACGAAGCGTATCTTTTGGTATTCCGATGGGAATAATATTAGTTTGATTGTTTAGCTTTTTTAAAAATGTTAATACACTATGTAATTGATTTTCCAATATATTCACTCCTATTATAATTGTCTTTTTATGCTTCTGCCTTTATCCATAGCTTATTTTCTATCCGCGTGAAAACGTACATAATTCAGCAACATCCGATATTTCCCACATTGGGACTAATGATGTTGCAGCAACGGATTTATTAAAGGTTGTTTCATCTTTGCTTTGGATTGTCTTAATATCATCGGGAATTAAAAAATAGTAACACTCACTATGATTGGCTTTGTCAATATTATCAAAGATTTCACAAAGTTATTAAAAAACAAGACTCCACATTTAATATCGTAAAGTCTTGCTCGTTAGCAACAATATATAATTTTAAAAATTATACTTCGTCTTCATCTGATTCATCTTCGTATAGACTATCAAGAAACTTCCAAATATTACTCGCTAGAAAATACATATTGCTCATATCTGGTTCATCAGCCTCTTGCTCTTGCTCATGATCCCAGAAATAGATGTGGTCATAATGGGGTTGTAAAGTGCCAAGGCATACCTGATTACCGTTAGAATCATCACCAATAGGTATAAATCCTTCCGGCAGTCTGTAATCAAGGATATCAATATATTCATCTAGACTATCATCAAAGTCACCTATTCCATTGAAAATATTCATTGCACTTACTCCTTGTTTATCAGAAATATAAAATAGATTCGGCTCTATGTAACCACCGTTCCATTTAAGTAAGAAATTCTTATAGTTAGTTGTTAATCTAATATTATTTTCTTGCTCAAAATCCTTAATGTCTTCTAACGTTAATTTACTATTTGTATCAGTCATTTTAACCATTATTATTTCCTCCCTCGTATATTGTTATTAACTAGTATTTTTACTAGTTTTAAATCTTTATACCTTTTCAAGGTATAATGTATTTAATCAGATAGAGGTTGTCGTTTTCCTCCTTGAAGCTTTGTCTTCGTGAATAAGACTGACACCTCTTTCTTTATAGAACTATTCGAATGAGCTGGATGACACATTCGTTGTCGTATATCGAACGAGGTTGGATATCTATAAGGATAAGAGGGTTCCTCCCATCTGATAAATCATAAATTAGGTGGTGCTTACTTTGTTTTATGTTGGTATTGATATTGGTAAACGACATCATGAAGCCGGATTAATTAGCGAAAAAGGTGACCCTATAGGGAAAACCTTGCGATTTTCTAATTCAAAAGCTGGTAGTGAAAAGCTTCTCAAATTTATCAACCAATACAATTTAACACCGGATAATTCTGTTGTTGGGCTTGAAGCTACTGGTCATTATTGGCTTTCTATTTTTTTATTTCTTCATAAATTAGGATTTAAAACAACAGTATTTAATCCACTTCAGTCTGATGCTTTACGTCATTTTTATATTCGAAAGACAAAGACGGATGTAAGCGATGCTTACCTGATTGCCCAAGTTATTCGTATCGATTCACCAGATGAAACGCCTTTTATCGAAGAAGATTTACTTCGGTTACGCAATCTTGAGCGCCTACGTTATTCTTTTGTAGATCAAAGCTCAGATTTAAAACGAAAAATCATATCACTATTAGATCAAGTTTTTCCTGAATATGAACAGGTTTTTTCAAATATATTCGGAAAATCGTCTACCGAGATATTACTGCATTCACCTCTGCCAGAGGACTTGCTTGAAATTGAGACAGAAAAACTTGCCTCTCTATTAAATCGCGTCAGTAAAGGTCGACTTGGTGAATCACGGGCACATGACAAAGCCTCTCAACTTAAGGTAAATGCTTCAAACACCTTTGGTGTTTCTATTGGAACAGATGTGTTCAAACTGCAGATTCAACTCTTATTGGAGCAAATTTCTTTAATTGAACAACATTTAAATCAAATAGAAACAGTCATGATTGAGATTTCAAATCGTCAAGAACATTTTTTAACTACAATCACTGGTATTAGTGACGTAACCGCATGTGTTATTTTGGGCGAAATTGGATCTATTAAACGATTTGACCGCCCTGAACAACTTGTTGTTTTTGCTGGTTTAGACGCCTCTGTTCATCAATCTGGTGATTTTCACAGCAGTAGAACGAGACTCTCCAAGCGTGGTTCACCTTATCTAAGACGTGCGATTTGGCAAGCCGCTTTTGTCGCTAGCTTCCACGATCCTGCACTTTCTTTGCATTATCAAAGGTTACGTAAGCGTGGTAAAGCGCATGGTACAGCTGTTGGTGCAGTCGCTAGAAAATTAACACATATCATTTTTGCAATACTTAGAGATAACAAACCTTATGAACCTAGACCAAATATTGAACCAAAAGATTAAGCGATGCCTTCATTTTCTAAAAAACAAGTAAATAGAAGGCTTATTTTGAGGTGCCTAAAATTAATTAGCAAAATTTTATAATGCTTTTTCATTTTCCCCTTGACTTTTTATAGCTGGTCTTATTTATTCATATTAGTTGATATTTCTCCACGATGAGTGAATTCTGTATGAACAGACCTTTTTACGAGTATCATAGTTTGACCATCTTCATGATGATGCCACGTATAGCCTCTAGGAGGCTGGTTGGGCGAAGGTACTGAAGGATTAGAATTTTTATCTAGATTAGCACCCTTATTTGCTAATTTATAATCTGCTGAACGACTCACTGGATTATATTAATATAAAAAACTATACTTCATCCTCATCTGATTCATCTTCGTGTAGACTATCAAGAAACTCCCAAATATTACCAGCTAGAAAATACATATTGCTCATATCTGGTTCATCAAGATCAGACTCATTTTCATGATCCCGGAAATAGATATGGTCATAGTGAATTCTTTTAGTTCCAAGCACGATAGCATTTCCAACTGGATCATCTCCAATTGGTATAAATCCTTCAGGTAGTCTATACTCGTAAATATCTATAAGATCAGAGAGGTTATCATACATATCACCAATCCCATTAAACACATTTAAGACACTTACCCCGTATCCATCTATACTGAATACATCATTTGGTCTAGGATTTCCTCCATTCCAATGAAGCAAAAACTTTATGTAACTTTTACTTAGATTTACATTATTTTTACTTTCAAAGCTTTTAATATCACTTAATGATAATTTCTTGTGGCTCTTAATTAAATTCACTCCTGAACACTCTCCATTTATTTACAATAGATGCTCCACCCTGTGAGTGAATTCCCTGTGAACATTCTTATTAAATACCGCCACTAGTAATTTCCTATTTGTCTGCAATAGTAATTTTTTAGTTATTAAAATAGCAAGACCCTATATTTGATATCGTAAAGTCTTACCTGATAGTAATAATATATTTATTTAGAAAATTAAACGGCATCCTCTTGCTCAACTAAAGCTACAGTATTCTTATCTTGATACGGTATAGTGCTTAGGTTAAAGTTGTAGCGTGTTGAGAAACTAATCTATAATCACCTTCCAACAAGTAAAGTTTTATAATCTTCGTCAGTAAATATTTTTCCAATTTCTTTATTCTTTCTTAAGTCTGCATAGTGTTGATCAAATAGGTATAAAAAATAAACTAATTTAAACATATTTGAATAAGCTTGCCAATTTTCTAGAACCAAAGTGGAAAGAATTACTTTACCATTTTGTCCTATAAAGGATACTTTACTTTCTTCATTATTTACTTTATCTAAAAATATACTGTGTTCTTTCACCTTTCCATCAAGACTGAAATATGACGTGTTTATATTTGACCTTCTAAGTGCTTCTTTTAAATCTTTCAAAATTGAACCAGGTCTATCAATGTTAATATCTTTGTTACTTGATTTAAAAGGTTGAATGTAGTGATTGAAGAAATGTCGATGTAATTGAAATAAGTAATAAAATTTAATTGCATCTATTTTATTATCAAATGTTTTTATTAAACTTTCCCCTCCAGTATTCTGTCTTTCACGCTCTATAAATAAAAATTCCCAGTCATTGTTATTTAACCTTACTTTATAATAGTTCTCCCCCAAATCACTTTCTTCTTCTAATGAAATATTGGTGGCAATAGTTAGTCTCCCAATATCATTTAACAACCTGTCTACCTGTTTTATATTCACTATTTTAGCTCCTTAATCTATTTTTACCAAATATCCATTTTCGACTAAATTATATATATTTGCCTCAACCATATTACCAAATTCATCTTTAATATATGAATCTGAATAATGTTGAATACCTTTACCTTTTTCTCCGAACCAAGGTGCAACTTCACCTGTCTTCACTTCGAACTCTTTTATAACTTCATATTTCTCATATGGCTTATCTTTCATAAATGGTGGTAGTGCTCTGCTCTCATAGGATGAACCATCCGGAGAGAAGTATCTTCCACTATCATTATCGCCATATCTGTCTATAACGTTTCCTTTAGACATTATCTCCGTTTCGTATTTTCCATTTACAAAGCCATGAATATTCGGGTCTGCTACTACTTTACGAGGATTATTTGGATCTATCTTTTTCATGCCCGGATATATTGGATTTCCTGTGTTTTGATCAAAGTATTTTGGATTGTCATATACATGTTTGTTTGCCAAATATAACTTCTCACTAGG
The DNA here is from genome assembly GCA_026169505.1 of Pseudogracilibacillus sp. Lineage (GTDB taxonomy): Bacteria > Bacillota > Bacilli > Bacillales > Amphibacillaceae > Pseudogracilibacillus. The sequence goes on along the minus strand of JAPFCO010000312.1, from coordinate 10,664 downwards.
TGGTCTACTCCACTTGTTTAACTTTCTTCGATTTTCGTTACTAATTACTGAAACACTTGATTTTGTCGCTCTCATTTTCGAACTGTTTTTCGCCGCCATTATCATCTGATCTCTTAGATTACCACTATCAATCACATTATATGGGAAAGGATTATCGACGGTTGCTAAATGATGCTGTGGACTAGACCGAAATAGATTTAGAGTTTGAACATCCGTTACATTGCTAGTCTTGAATGTCTCTTTTGCTGTTGTAGTACTTACCTTAGAAACTTTATCAGCACCTTTCGTACCAATAACGGAAGTAACCATTGTATTTCCTGCATAAGTAAGCCAAGCCACACGACTTTCCGTATCACCGTGAATCATGTCGCGTTCATAAGAAGTATCGATTGCATCTGCTAGTCTATGAGACGTGTCTATTGGGTGCAAAACTGTATTTACTAAAGATTCGGCCGTATCAATTGGATGTGCAACTGTATTCCATAGCCCTTTTCCCGTATCTATTACCCCCTCTGTTAGGATAGATGTCGTACGAGGCAAACGTGGTATGATTAAATAAATTACACGGAGGTCATCGTTATGACAAAAAGAAATGGAATACGATATTCAGAGGAAGAAAAAGCAAAGGTAGTTAAAAGAATGATACCGACACAAAATGAAACAGTGGCAAAAATAAGCGACGATACTGGTATTTCAGATGTGACTTTGTATAAGTGGCGTAAGGAAGCAAGAGAATCTGGTACTGCAACACCTGGTAATGGTCAGAATAGTAATAAGTGGAATAGTGAAGATAAGTTTTTAATTGTGATGGAAACTTACTCAATGAATGAGGAAGAGTTGGCCGAATATTGCCGTAAAAAAGGGTTGTACAGGAAACAAATTAATGAATGGCAACAATCTTGTTTGCAGGCGAATGGAAAGCCCGTTGGTCAGTCGAAACAGTTAAATGGGCAGTTAAAAGAAGAAAAACAACGCTCGAAAACATTGGAGAAGGATCTCAGGAAAAAGGAGAAAGCCCTGGCAGAAGCAGCGGCATTATTACTTTTAAGAAAAAAGGCCCAAGCGATTTGGGGGGAAGAAGAGGACGAATGATTGATCCATCAAATCGCAACTTAGCCGTGGGATTAATTCAAGAAGCAAATGGAAATGGGGCACGTCTATCAAAGGCTTGCGAAGAACTACAAATTAGTGTGCGTACTTACCAACGTTGGGTTTCTGAGGGTGATGTAAAGGTTGATCAACGCCCTTATGCGAAGCGACCTACACCAAAAAATAAACTTTCAGTGGAAGAGAAATATGAAGTATTGGAAGTTGTAAAACAAAAGAAATATTTGGATTTGCCGCCAACACAAATCATGCCACATTTGGCAGATCAGGGTAGATATTCGCATTAGAATCTACATTTTATCGTATTTTACGTGAGGAAAAAATGCAGAATCATCGGGGACAGGGTCAAAAACCAAGGAAGCGTGTCCCAGAAAGTCATCTAGCAACAGCACCTAATCAAGTCTGGACCTGGGATATTACTTGGCTAACGGGGCCTGTAAAAGGGCTATATTACCGCTTATATTTGATTCTTGACTTGTTCAGTCGCAAAGTGGTTGGATGGGAAGTATGGGAGACAGAAGAGGCACAGTATACGGAGAAACTTGTTAAAAAGGCGGTAATGAAGGAAGAAATTCAAGGTAGGCCATTGGTGTTGCATTCAGACAACGGTAGTCCAATGCAAGCAGCGACGTTCCTAGGATTGCTTGAAACACTAGGCATACAAAGTTCATTTTCTAGACCACGAGTAAGCAATGACAATCCATATTCAGAAGCAATGTTTCGCACGCTTAAGTACAGACCAGAGTATCCACATAAAGGCTTTGAATCCTTGGAAGATGCACGAAAATGGTCTAGGCAGTTTGTTAACTGGTACAATGAAATCCATCTGCATAGCGGCTTGAATTTCGTTACACCTACACAGTGCCACAACGGAAAATATAAAGACGTATTGTCCAAACGAATAGGAGTCTATGAAACTGCTAGGAAAAGAAATCCGGAAAGATGGGCAAGAGGCACAAGGGATTGGTCTGCTCACGAACAAGTTGCATTGAATCCTATGCGGGAAGATACTCAAATTGTTTCGGGAGATTGATAGAGATTTTCATAACCTGCTTGTTTGAAATGAAAGATGGTTTTCCTTTCGTTTCAAACAAACAGGGCAGCAAGCGAAGCGCGGTAGTTTTTGATTGCAAATGAACTTTTTTTAAAACTAAACAGCTAAATGCGACATCTATGTTGACAAACACCGTTAGCAACAATATATAAATTTAAAAACTATACTTCGTCTTCATCTGATTCATCTTCGTATAGACCATCAAGAAACTCCCAAATATTACTCGCTAGAAAATACATATTGCTCATATCTGGTTCATCAAGATCAGACTCATTTTCATGATCCCAGAAATAGATATGGTCATAATGAGGTTGTAAAGTGCCAAGGCATATTTGGTTACCATTTGGATCATCTCCTATTGATATAAATCCATCTGGTAGTCTACCATCGAGATCATCAATAACTTCTAATAAATCATCTTCAATATCACCTATGCCATAAAATATATTCATTCCACTTATTCCTTGTTTATCAGAAATATTAAATAGATGCGGTTCTATATAACCACCATTCCATTTTAGTAAAAAGTTTTTATATTTACTAGTTAATTGAATATTACTTTCCTTTTCAAAATGCTCGATATCTTCTACTGTTAATTGGCTATTCGTATCAGTCATTTTCAACACTATTTTATCCTCCTTATTTAATATTAGAAATTCCACCGCGATGCGTAAACTTCCTATGGATACCTCTTTCTACAAGTATCATAGTTTTACCATCCTCATGATGGTGCCATGTATATCCTTTAGGTGGACTATCAGATCTTGGAACAGCAGGGTTGGAATTTTTATCTAAGCCAGCTTCCCTATTTGCTGATGTATTGTCAGCAGATCGGTTTTCGGGATTCTTAATTTTTATTTTAACAGGTTTTACTGTTGGATGCATATATTTTGAAAAATCGGGATATCCATCTGGATAACTTACAGACTGTCCTTTTTTATTTGTATAAGTCCAAGTTCCCTTATCATTAACTTCAACATTTCCACCTTTTCGCACCCAGTTATTAGGATCGGGTGAATGTTTAGGTTTTGTTGCTAATTGTTTTTTAGTTAAATTATGTTTGGGTTTCTTTTTTACAGTAGAAAACTTACTTAACTTAGCAACCTTCAAGATTTTCCCCACTGGAACTAATGATGTTGCAGCAACAGATTTGTTGAAAATTGTTTCATCTTTGCTTCGGATTGTATTAATATCGTCAAGAATTAAAAAATTAGTAACACCCATTATGATTGCCTTCTCTGATTCCTTCGTACCAAATCCTCCACCAGTTAAGTTCAGTCCATCAGTAAGCTCCTTTTTGTCTGCAATAGTAATTTCACCATAATCATCACTATCAGGTAGACATACATTTACAAGGGAATTTGTATCGCTTACCTCTCCGTTTTTCACCTTGATAAGATACTCTTTTAATTGCCTATCTTCTTCCGAATCATTCGGTAAGAATTTAATGTTTGCGCCTGTAACTGAGCTTAAACTTCCTTGTTCATCGTCATGTTTTCGCTGTGCATTACTAACTTTCAAATAGTTTATAACAGATAAATATACTTTTTCAGTTAACTTGTTTTCTTTCAAACTAGCATAAGCATGATTTAATAAAAGCCTAACATCTGGGGTTACCCCCAATAATAACAAATCATTTGCGGTACTAATATCGTTTAATGACATATCTGCTATTGTTTCTCCATTTAAGCCAACAACTTTTTTATATATACTACTCTTCATAGTCTGATAATCGGTCAAACCTTGTACGGCGCTTAGGTTAAAATTAGTAACAGATAAAGACCCCATTCGAGACTTTGAATCTAGGTTATTTAAATAAGATTTCATGGTTGCTAAATCTGACTGCACAGAGCCTAACTTGCCTAACGCACTAACATCTATATCATATAATTCCTCTATGTGACGTGTTAGTTTAAGCTTACCATAATCTACTTTAAAAGAAACATTACTTAAATCTAATGGAGATGAATAAATAAGATCTGAAATTGATTGTATGATGTCATTAATATTGCTAACGACTGATTCCGTTTCCATAAATGTTTTATTTAACTTGTTTGTAAGCGCATTGGCTACAAATTCTTCCCTAATCAAGCCATTTTCATCAGATTCATACGCAGATACTAACTTTTCAATATTCGATATTGCCTTTTCATAATCAGTTAATGATTGTTGTAAATAAAATAAAAAAGGTTGATGCACATTCAATAAAAAGGAACGGATAGAATTACCTAATTTCCCCTTCATAACATCTTCTGTATCTGTAAAAACACTAATACTATTCTGTAAATTCGTAATTTGTTCTTGAATAGTACTTACCTTCTGTTTAATCTTTTCTAGACTAGTATTCAAATTTTGAACAGCTAGAACTTTCATATACTTATGTCCTTTCTAAAGTAACATTTTGCTTTAACTTATGAGAGAGAACTTCATCTGTTTCTACTAGAGTTTCTACACTCATTTCCATTTCCTGAAGATGTAGTTGCAACTGGTTCTTATATGTATCTAGCACATCTTTATAAGTATCATTTATTTCATTTATCTTTTTATTCAGGTCCATTATGTTTTGACTATCTATATCATCCACTAACAATGTTTCTACATGTTGCGTAGCTGTCAACAAATTCGTAAGCTGTTGTTTCATTGTTATCTGATTTAGTTTTATTTCCGATGTCATTTAAGTCGTCAGCTCCTCTCTCTGTCGGCTAATTGTTCGATTAAGATCATCCAATTGTAATGAAAAACTACTTGATTTCATTGCAGCTGAGGCTGATAAATTCTCTAGATTCTCAATTTTTTTCTTTATTTCATTTATAACGTCCGACATCCTAATATTAACTAACTTTAAGTATTCGCTTCTTAGCTGCTCGTTTCTAAATTGATCGAATTCATTTGCTAAACTTCCGTGCCAATTTGTTGGAGTAAAGTTTGGTTGTTTTAGACTTTCCGCTAGAGCGACTAATTCATTGCGCTTGCCTTCTAATTTATTTTGCGCTGTTTGCAATCTTTCTACATCTGCATTGTATTGTGCTATTTGATTGTTTAGCGTACTTGTACTATTATGCAACGATTTTTTCATTGCTAAGGATTGATTCAAACTATCTAAAACACTCACTTTTAGACCACCCTCATTTCCATAAACTTACATAATTACACTAGAATAACCAACTGAGTAAAAGTGCATTAAGGACTATTTCAATAGAAATGTTTACTATTTAAGGGAGTATAAAGCTAATCGGACCAGTTTGTTTGATTATTCGAGGGAGTTATGACAAGAAGGTTGGGAGACTTAGATGTCATCGGTAGTATTTAAAAATATTAGAAAAAAGCTATTATCACAACAAGAAAATAGTAACACGTATTAAAGGCCAGAGCAGCGCTTGTTTAAATGATAAGAAAATGAAATTAAATCCGCCTTGAGATATCGCCTGAAATATATCAAAAGAAGCAACATATGGTAAGATGGCTCAAGAAGTTGTAAAATAGGAAATGATTAAGAAGAGGAGGAGATATAGTCATGTGCGTAGTAGCAATCATGGGAAATGGGCCAATAGACCATGTGCCTAATTTAGAACAGTATAAGGATAAAGTAGATATATGGATTGGTGCTGATCGAGGCGCGCTTATGTTGGTGGAAAATGGAATTACGATACATTATGCGGTTGGGGATTTTGATTCTGTTAATGCCCAACAAAAAGCAATGATCCTTGAAAACTCTACTCAGCTTATTACATATCCTACGATGAAAAATGAAACAGATTTAGAAATTGCTTTACATCAGGCATGTGAACTACAACCTGAGAAAATATATTTATTTGGTGTGACAGGCGGCAGACTCGACCATGCACTTATTAATATGCAACTACTTCATAAGATTGTAGAAAAAGAGATCCGAGGAATTATTATTGATCAATGGAATCGAGTCGAACTGACAAAACCGGGTACTTATACAGTATATAAACAAGAAGATTATCCGTATGTTTCGTTTGTTCCTTTTACAAATGAAGTGAAGGGTCTTTCATTAATAAATTTTGCTTATCCACTCGATTCCTATCTTCTAAAAAAGGGATCCACACGGTGTATATCCAATGAACTGATTTCAAGCAAGGCTAACTTCACCTATGAAGAAGGAATGTTACTGCTTATTCAAAGTCGTGACGATTGATAAGTGAAGAAGATTACTGTGATGTTGAAATCCCTAATCCCATTTCTTAAACGAAACTTCAATCCTAAATTCATCGTCTTGAACATTGGCAGTTACTTTTCCGCCTTGATTGTTGATGAGTCGTTGAACAATATGTAGGCCCAATCCAATCTGTCCACTCGTTCGACTAGTGTCTAATCTAAATGTTCGATCAAATATTCGCTCAAGCTCCGTGTGATCAAATGCATCCACATCATTTATTGTGACTAACTTGATATACGCTTCATCTTCCATTAGTTGGATCGTTACATAGCTTTTGGCATATCGTAATGCATTTTGAATAATATTCATCATAATTCGATTGGTTGCTTTCTGATCAGCCAAAATAGGTGCTACATGAATCTCATCCATATTTATTTTTAACTGTTTTTTTTCAAAATCATCATGGAACATTAGCATAGCTTCAATGACGATTTGATCCAAAAATTGCTGCTCGATGATCATTTGGTTATCTAAGGAGTCAATTTGTGACAGTTCATAAAATAAATCGACTGTCATTGTAAGATTGTCAATTTTCTTTTGAATAATAGCTAGAAAATCCTCTTTTTCCGTTTCTGACAAAGAAGCATCCGTCAGCAATTCTGAAAAGCCTTTGATAGATGTTAAAGGCGTTCTCAAGTCATGAGAGATATTTGTAATCTCTTGTTTCAGTTCAACCTCCCTCATCTGCATATACTGCTGATCTTTCTTAAATAAATGAATAAGCTGGTTGATCTTTGTAATAAACCGATTCAAGGTTTTACTACGTGTATTTGTGCGAACCAATTCATTTGTACCGAAGTTTTCAATAATCTCATCTAGTTGGTTCGTCATTCTTCTAATATCCCAATGAAAAAGTAGGATTATCCCGATAACAATAGTTAGCGGGATAATTAATATTGTGATAATCAACCAGTTACTCACTTTCATTCATCCTTTCACTGTCAATTGATATTTTGTTTAGCGAACCTGCTTGTTCCTATTAATAAGGATATCACTGAAATCACAATGCCAACAATCCAGTATTGATAACCAATTTGAGCTGCTTGGTCCATGAAGCTTACTATGTTTTCGTTTAAGAGTGTACTTGGCGCATATTTATATAGCTCGTTTAAACCTGGAATCGACTGGAACAACATTCGGAACAAATCACCAGCTAAGGTAAAGATGAATAGCAATATAATAATGATATAGATCTCGCCGACCTTTAGCATTTTCAACATATGAATCATAAAAAAACCACTGAGGATGACCGGCAACATATTTGAGCAAGCGATTAAGAAATTCCCAACTGATTGTTCGTCACTAACTAAAAGGTTCTCACCTAGTCCAATCATTAAGATAAGACCAATTACACATATAAAAAGAAAATAGCTTAGTGTTAGAATTAGTTTTGACCAAAATATCGTGTTCCTAGAAATGCCAAAAGATATAGACTGTTTGATTAGTGACATATCCTTACCTGTGAGAGCTAGATTAAAGAGAAAGGCTATGATCAGAATGAGTACCCCACCACTAATTACGTTTGAGTAGAAAAACAGACTCGTCGCATAAGGGAAATTCGGATCGTTTTGATCGGTAAAGTACAACACAAATGCTGCTGCAGTAATTAACAAGAAACAAATCAGACTCGTCATATGAAGCCCTTTTTTACGTAGTAAACGATACATTTCGCTTTTCATATAATTCATCACTGGTTATTCCCCTCCACTAACCCTAAGAAGTACTCCTCTAGATTAAGAGCTTCAATACGAAATTCCATCACTACCACGCCATTCTCAATTAAGAGGCGATTTATTTCGCTGCCTTTTTCTACGTGATTCTGGATGGTTACAATTTGATTAGGAAGGATTTTATAATCGATGTCAACATAGGCTTGCTCCAGCAACTGTGCCACTTTTGCTGGATGATCAACCTTTAGCTTAATTTGTTTCTTACTTTTTTCATCTAAGTCTTCTTTACTTAAATCATCGACAATGACACCATTTTTAATAAAAACAAAGCGTTTTGCTAACAATTGCAGCTCCGTTAAAATATGGCTGGAGACTAAAATGGTGATTTGATTTTCTTGATTCAGTTTCAATAATAACGTACGAATCTCCATAATTCCTTGTGCATCCAAACCATTGATTGGTTCATCGAGCACTAAACAATCGGGACTACTTAGCAGACAAAGGGCTATACCGAGTCTTTGTTTCATTCCCATTGAATAATCTCTAAATCGTTTTTTCTTTTGATTCGCTAACCCGACAATTTGCAAAACTTTATAGATGCGCTTTTTTTCGACAACGCCCCGCTGCATTCGAAAATACTCCAGATTTTGAATCGCAGTAAAATCCGGAAAAAATTCAGGTGTCTCGATCATAAAGCCCATTCTCTTTTTTGCTTGCGCTATCTCTTTACCTGATTTGCCAAATAAATGAATGTCTCCCGTAGTCGGCATTAATTGTCCCGCAATCATTTTAAAAAATGTTGATTTACCAGCACCATTTTTACCAATAATCGCACAAATTTCACCTTTCCTTAATGAAAAATCAAGGGGTTTGATGACTTCATCTTCCTTAAATGTCTTTGCCAATTGATACGTTTGAATAATGGTGTCCATCTTATTGACTCCTTCGCTAAATTTCTTAATACATCTAGTTTAACTTAGGTGTCTTTAATTTCCTTTAAGCAAAACATAAAGAAATCATAAAGAAATATTGCCTTTAGTGGATTTTTTGTATTTTTCCAAGTTGATCCGCGGAAAATAAGTTAAACCAACTTGAATCCTACACCCCAAATTGTTTTTATATACTCATCAGAAGTGACTGTAGCAATTTTCCTTCTCAGATTTGAGACGTGAACACTAATGGTATTGTCATCACCTAGATAGGTTCCTTTCCAGGTCCTTTCATAAATCTCCCTTTTTGAAAACGCGCGCTCCGGGTGACTTACGAATAAGAATAAAATATCAAATTCTGCATTTGTTAATTGCAGTTCCTTATTATCTAAGGATACAGTGAGTTTCTCCGGATTGACTTTTAGCCCACGCCATACTTTCTCCGTCGTTTGTGATGAATGAACGTTTGATTTGCGTAATTGGACTTCAATCCTAGCCAACACCTCATCTTGATGAAAAGGTTTGGTTATGTAATCATCTGCTCCGATTTTCAATACATGAATTTTATCTGCGATATCAACTTTCGCCGAAATAACAATAATGGGAATCATGCTATCTTTTCTAACTTGATCGATTAATTCCTCCCCACTTATTCCTGGTAACATCAAGTCCAAGAGGATTAAATCATACGTATTATTTTGCAACTGTAAGAGTCCTTCTGTACCAGAATATGCAAGGACCGGAAGCATGCCAGATTTTTTTAGAATCACGCTCAGTAGCTTACTGATTTCTAGATCATCTTCAATAATTAAAACCTTTTTACCATCAACCATATGTATCACCTGTCTTTTAAAAACATTAGTTTACTTAGTCAATTTCATCATACGTAGCTAATTTCGGTAATGATGAAATTCACTCGATTATATCAATTATAACGTGTTTTTGTTTTTTAAATAGGAATTTATGAAATCATACAAAAAGAAACCTAGTCAATTAATCGTAGACTAGGTTTTTTGCTGACACCTTTTTTTATGCCAAGCTTTTATAATGAAAAAAATATATAGGTTGATAAAAGTAAGCCGAATCTCTTACAGATCTGAAGCATAGTCATCGTTCACGAATCCATTGCAACAAATCCTTCACCAAATACATCACGCACATCATGGATGGCTACAAACGCATCTTCATCCGCTGCTTGCACAATCCTCTTTAGTTTTACTACTTCTTGACTACTAATGACAATATAGAGTATTTGCTTATCTTCTTTTAAATAATAGCCATGCCCAGAGTAAACGGTCACTCCACGGTTCATTATGCGATTTATATTATGTGCAATTTCATCAGGGTTTCTTGAAATAATGGTGATTGCTTTTTTCATGCTAAACCCTTCAATAATAAGTTGCATTGCTTTTGTTGCAATATAAAGCATCATAATTGTCAGAAGTAATTTTTCTATGCCAATAACGAAGTAGGATGAGAACACGACAATCAAATCAAAAAATAAAAGTCCATAGCTAATATTCCATCCAAGGTACTTTTTTGTAATACTTGCTAAAATAGTTGTTCCGGCAGATGTTCCGCCAGAACGAATAATTAATCCAATACCAACTCCACCTAATATTCCAGCAAATATCGTATTGACGATAATCTCATTTGAATCAATCGACCAATTACGAGTAAGGTGTAAAAAGACGGAGATAAGAACGACAGCAACGATTGTG
>JAPFCO010000059.1 GCA_026169505.1 Pseudogracilibacillus sp. | reverse complement strand
GTCATTAATATGTTCACTTGAACCGCCTCCTAATTCTAACAACATCTACTCTATATTCATGGTAAGATATAAGGAGAGGTGAGTCAATTGCGAACAGTAACAAAAATTCAACAACAAAAAAAAGCATTGCATCGTTATAACATATTTTTGAACGATGATTATGCATTTAGCATAGATGAAGATATTTTAGTTCAATACCGTATCCATAAAGGAATGGAACTGTCAAAAAAAGAAGTAGAAGAAATTATGGAACATGAAGATGTTCATCGTAATTATGTGATGGCGATCAATTATTTAAGCTATCGCATGCGATCCACACAAGAGATTCGTACTTATTTACGACAAAAAGAAGTATCATCAAGTACAATCGCTGAAATTATCGCACGTTTGGAAAAAGAAAAACTAATCGACGATCTCTCGTTTGCTCAAGCGTTTGTTCGTGATCGGATGCATCGATCGTCAAAGGGGCCAAGAGTGATTATGAATGAATTAAGAGAAAAAGGAGTTAAAGCAGAAATTGCTAATGAAGCTGTGAGGCAATACGATGAGGAAAATCAGTTTGCTAAAGCTTATAAATGGGCGCAAAAAGAAGCAAAGAAAAAGAGCCAACATGCTGTTAGTAAACGTAAAGATCAACTAAGAAATAAACTGATGCAAAAAGGTTTTGCTTCAGCTGTCGTCTCTGCTGTAATGAGTGAAATTGAAATCGAAGTAGATCCCGAAGAAGAATATCTTCGTTTGGAAAAACAGGCGAATACATTTCGTCGTCGCTATGAAAAGAAACATGAAGGTTATGAATTAAAAATGAAAATAAAAGCGGCTTTATACAGTCGTAGATTTTCTAGTACCTTAATCGACAAATACATAGAAAAAATGGATGAATCGCGTTAAGATATAATAGAAGGAGATGAATCATCATGAGTGTATTATATAGTGATTATACAGTTGAGCAATTGCGTACTGAATTAGGTAAGTTGAAAGAAGAAGCGCAAAAGGCGGAGCAATTTGGAGAAATTAGTAAGGTGGAAATTTTAGAAAGAAAAATGCAAATGGTTGCTTCATATATGTTAAACCCTAGTGACTTTAAAACGGGGGATGTACATGAATTGAATGGAGACCCAGGTCATACTTTCCAAATTAATTATATTGACGGTAGGATGGCTTGGGGACATCGCATTAATTTATTAGGAGAAGTATACGAGAAGGAAGAGGCATTACCGATATCATTATTAAGTGAATTAGTAAAGGAAAAACAGTGAAGCATCATGCTTCACTGTTTTTATGTGGGGCTGTCGCCAAAGTATAATTTTTTTTGTAACTTCTGTTCGGAAAAAATCCAACCTGTATAAGAGGTTTTTACTTGTAAATCTTCATCCAATTGGGCAACAGCAACAAAAGGATAATACCCTTTGTTACGATATCTTAAATCTATAAAACGGATTTCTGTAAATTGTTCATATTCGATAATTTCCCACCGATATACAGGTGAAAAAGCTAAAAATGCTGCAATGTTTTTATCTTCTTTTGCAATATCAATTAATTGTGACTTAGGGATCGGTACGCGTTCAAATACGTCCATTAACTGAATATGTCCATTATCAACTGTACCAACATAAAAACGATCTTTCGTCGTAATAGCTACTCGCCAATGATTTTGTTTAATGGTAGGTGATGTTGCGACTTGTTCTGTTGTTGGAAAATGTTCATGTATTTTCTTAACAATTTCCCTTTTATCAAAATAACGTTTAATATAGTAAAGGGTAATAACTCCATAAATCATTAAAAATGTTGTGCCGGGATTTGCACCTAACACCCATGCAATAATCCCTGCAACATGTAAAAAGAAAATATATGGATCGAAAGTGTTAATAAATCCTAAGGCAATCCATTTATGAGAAAACGGCCGTAAAGCTTGTGTACCATAGGAATTGAATATATCGACAAAGACGTGGACAATGACGGCAAGAAACGTCCACAACCATAAATGTAAAAAGCTAATTTCTGGGACAAACATATAAAGCACAAGAGAGATAAGTAATCCCCAAAAAATAACTGCTGGGATTGAATGTGTTAATCCACGGTGATTTCGTATATAAACTGCATTATTTTTTAATTTTAAAATTGTATCGAAGTCGGGAGCTTGTGAACCAACGATAGTCCCTATTAAAACGGCATTAAATAAGGTTGGGTCATTGGCTACTACTGGGTCTAAAGTTGCTAACCCACCAAGTGCGATACCCATTACGACATGGGTGCCTGTGTCCATAACTACAGTGTCCTCCTTCAATAGGGCATCTATTTAGTATAGTTAAATTGTAACATAAAGGGTTGATAAAGTGATAGATAAAGTATTCCTTGAATTTGACAAATTAGCTTTCAAAAACCACTTAATAACTTGGTATGAAGCGAATAAGCGTACGCTACCGTGGCGTGAGACGACGAATCCTTATTATATCTGGATTTCTGAAATTATGTTACAGCAAACAAAAGTGGATACAGTTATTAATTATTATGAAAGATTCGTACAAAAATATCCAACGATTGAAGATTTAGCGGAAGCAAATGAACAAGAAGTATTAAAGTTATGGGAGGGGTTAGGATATTACTCACGTGCGAGAAATTTACATCATGCTGCTAAAGAAGTAGTGGAAAAGCATGGCGGTATTGTGCCAGATGATCCAGTCATATTAGGAACATTAAAAGGAATTGGGCCATATACGCGTGGGGCAATTTCATCGATTGCCTTTGGAATACCAGAACCTGCGGTAGATGGTAATGTTATGCGTGTTTTATCACGGGTATTGCTCATTCAAGACAATATAAGTGAAGCACGGACAAAAACAAAGTTCGAGCGATTTGTTCGTGAATTAATCAGTCATAGAAATCCATCTGCTTTTAATCAAGGATTAATGGAGCTTGGTGCATTAATTTGTACGCCAACATCTCCGGCATGTCTGTTGTGTCCCGTACAAACAGAATGTCGAGCATTTGCAGAAGGTATGGAGGAGCAATTACCAATCAAATTAAAAAAGAAAAAACAACGTGTCGAGCCTTATACTGTTTTATTAATTCAGAATGAAGAAGGTAAAGTAGCGATTGAACAACGTCCAAACCAAGGCTTGTTAGCAAGTATGTGGCAATTCCCGATGACAGAAAAGCATATTATAAATGCAGACCTTTTAAAGGAATCACTGGATGAACGATATAGTATCTCCGTCGAAGTCGAAAAAAAACTAGGAGAAATTCGCCATATATTTTCACATATTATTTGGGAATTAGATGTGTATGCTGCAAAAACGAATACGGAAGTAGCGGAACAACTTCGTTTTGTATCGGTAGATGAGTTAGCGGATTATCCATTTTCGGTTTCACATTTAAAAATTAGAGAATGGTTGTACAATTAAAGATAAACGACTATTTACCAATAAATACCACCGTACAAATTTGGATAACTTAATTGAAGTTGGATAAATTAATTAGTGCGGAGGTGAGATAAGTGAAACCCAACCAACAAGCAGGTACAAATGCTAAAAAGGTAAAAAAGCAAAACCAGCAATCACAACAAGCCCAGCCTGGTCAATATGGTACTGAGTTTGCTGAAGAAACAGACGCACAACAGGTTAGAAAACAAAACCAACAATCACAACAAAATAAAAACAATCCTTCCAAATAAGGAACTAATTGAAACAGGATTTCCTATGCTATCGTAGGAAATCCTGTTTCTGTTTGT
>JAPFCO010000449.1 GCA_026169505.1 Pseudogracilibacillus sp. | reverse complement strand
GTATATGAGTATTTAACAAATAGTACAAATTCAAAAATAATATAAATATTCAAATTATACGTAATTTTTTAAGTATTATAATTTTAGGAGGGTAATAAAGTGAAAAAATTAAGTTGGTTTGCAGCTCTTTTTATAGTTGTCTTGGTATTATCGGCATGTGGTTCAGATAGTGAGGATAGTAGTGCAGATGATGGTGAAGTAATCGAATGGAAATTAGGACACTTATCTGATGAAAATCATATTTGGCATGATACTTCTTTAAAATTTGCTGATTTAGTAAATGAAAAAACGGATGGGGCAATTGAAATTACCGTTTATCCTAGTAATACATTAGGCGGAGAAACAGATACGATTAATGCTATTCAAGCGGGGACAGCAGATCTGGTTATTTCAGGTGAAACGCTTGAAAACTGGGCACCTAAAGCAGCGTTATTAGCAACACCTTACGCTTTCAGAGATATGGATCATGTGCAAAAAGTTGTTGAAGGAGAGCTAGGGGACGAAATTGCGGAAGAGATTGTAGAGAAAGCAGAACTTACACCGTTATTTTATCTAACACGTGCTCCACGTAACTTGACATCTGATGAGCCGATTGAGTCTGTTGAAGATATTGAGGGTTTTAAAATGCGTGTACCAAACGTACCTTTATTTTTAGATTCTTGGGATGCTGTTGGTGCAAAACCACAAGTAATGGATTTTAATGAGGTATTTACGGGATTACAACAGAATGTGATCGATGGACAAGAAAACCCAGTGGATTTAATTCAAAGTGGTGCATTATATGAAGTACAAAAATATGTCAATCGTACAGAGCATGTTTACTCTTGGATTTATGTTTTAGTTGGAAATGAACAGTTTGAGGCTTTAACAGATGATCAGAGAGCAGCAGTTGAAGAGGCAGCTTTAGAAGCTCAAGCTTATGGAGAAGAATTGTTTGAAGATGAAATTGAAGAAATTGAAACGAAATTAGAAGAAGAGGGAATGGAATTTATCGATGTTGATCAAGATTCGTTCCGAGAAGAAATGATTCCAGCTATCGAAGATTCATTATCAGAAGAGCAGTTTGAACTTTATGAAAAGATACTTGATGTGAAGTAAATAGGATGAAAGGCACTACTGAACATTTATAAATCAGTTGTGCCTTTCCATTTATTATTTATACCTTGAAAGGAAGTGAACATATTGGAAAATGTTTTGAAGTGGACGACTCGTATCCTAGGGTTTTTATCCATCATATGTTTTGCAGGAATCATTATTATCGTATCAACACAGGTACTTTCACGATTTTTGCCTTTTTCTTATGTTTGGACAGAAGAGTTAACCCGATATTGTTTCTTATTCGCGATTAGTTTCGGAGCCCCACTTGCATTATTAAAGAACGAATATATAAATGTTGATTTAATTATTGGAAGACTTACAAATAAAGTAAGAAGAATTTATGAGCTAGTTATTTATATGTTTATTTTAGTATTAAGCTTAATTATGACCAAAGAAGGATACAACTTTATGCTATTAGGAAACAAGCAAAACTCTGCTACTATGCCTATTAAAATGTCTGTTATACATGCTTCTATGTTTATAATGGCATTATTTCTTTCCATGTTTTGTTTGGTAAGAATTTGGTATTTCTTTAAAAATACAAAGAACAAGTATGAAGTTGAAGGTGGTGGAGAGATATGATGGCTCTATTGTTATTTATATCATTTCTAGTATTAATATTTTTAGGATTTCCAATTGCATTTAGTTTAGGGCTATCCTCACTATTATATTTAATAACAGCTGACATTTCTTTAAGTATCATTCCACAGAAAATGTTCGAGGGATTAAACTCATTTGTATTACTTTGTATTCCTGGATTTATTTTAGCAGGAAATTTAATGAATGCCGGTGGTATTACAAATCGATTAATTGCTTTTGCTAATAGTATATTAGGAAGAGTCCGTGGTGGGCTCGGATTAGCGAATGTTGGTGCTTCGATGGGTTTCGGTGGAATTTCAGGTACAGCATTAGCTGACACTGCAAGTATTGGAGGAATCCTTATTCCCGCGATGAAAAAAGAGGGATACGGATCTGGTTTTTCAGTAGCTGTTACGGCATCATCTTCAGTAGTTGGTCCGATTATTCCTCCATCATTACCAATGATTATCGTAGGTACGTTAGCTTCACTGTCAATTGGTGATCTATTTGTTGGTGGTATTATTCCAGGTATTTTAATTGGATTAGGATTAATGATTCCAACCTATATCATATCTGTTAAAAGAAATTATCCAAAAGGTGAGCCACAGACACTTAAAGAAATTTGGAAGAGCTTTTTAGGTGCAATTTGGGCATTGGTAATGACTTTTATCATTTTATTTGGAATTCTTGGTGGTTATTTCACACCAACAGAAGCATCTATTGTTGCAGTTATTTATGCATTAATTATAGGAATGTTTGTATACAGAGAGCTACCAATTAAAAAAATTCCAGAAATAATGCTTTCAACGATTACTACAACAGCATCAATTATGTTACTTGTTGGGTTTGCTAATTTATTTGGTTGGATTTTAGTAAGTGAACAAATTCCGCAAATGGTCGCTGATGTTATTTTAGGAATTTCGACGGACAAAGTAATTGTAATTCTTTTAATTCTTGCCTTGGTCTTATTTGTTGGTACTTTTATGGAAACAATTGCGGGACTAGTCATATTATTCCCAGTATTATTACCTGTAGCAACATCGGTCGGAATGGAACCAATTCACTTTGGTGTCACAATGGTATTAGCCATGGTTATTGGAGGGGTAACTCCTCCGGTTGGAGTCTGTTTATTTGTTGCATCTCAAATAGGAAGAGTATCGATGGGAACAGCTACTAGAGAGCTAATGCCATTTTTACTTGTTCTTGTCGTTGTCTTATTACTTGTAGCTTTTGTACCACAGCTTACTTTATATTTACCAAGCTTATTTAATTAGGAGTTGAAAAAATGCAAACGGTTCAAGTGAAAAAGGGTTATGATATGGTGATTTCCGAAGTGGAAATGCCAAGAATCGAGCAACAAAACGAGGTATTAGTAAAAACAAAACGAGTAGGGGTTTGTGGTTCCGATATGCATATTTATCATGGGACCAATCCTCTTGCCACTTATCCACGAGTAATAGGTCATGAAGTTGCTGGAGAAGTTGTAGAAGTTGGCGCGGATGTTACGACATTACAAGTAGGAGATCATGTAGTTGTAGAACCAATTAGCTATTGTGGAACATGTTACGCCTGTAGAAAAGGTCGCCCTAATGTGTGTGAAGATCTATCCGTTTTTGGTGTGCATGAAGATGGTGGGATGAGAGAGTTTTTTGTGCTTCCTGAACATCAATTACATGCTGTAGACTCTAGTTTAGACTGGGATGAAATTGTTTTAGCAGAGCCATATACGATTGGTGCTCAAGCTGTTTGGCGTGGGGAAGTGGAAGAGGGAGATACCGTTCTTATTCAAGGTTGTGGGCCGATAGGTATTTGCGCATTGAAAATGGCAAAGCTTCAAGGTGCTTATGTCCTTATGACAGATTTGAGTGAAGAACGTCTTAAATTTGCTAAAGAAAATGGAGCAGATAAGGTGATTCATGCCTTGCATGAATCTGTAGAGGGAAAAATAATGGAATATACAAACAGTGTAGGTGTCAATGTTGTTATCGATGCAGTTTGTCTCCCATCGACATTTGAATTAGGGCTTACAGTAACTTCCCCAGCGGGAACGATTGTTTGTTTAGGTTTTGACGAAAAGCCTTCGCAAATACCTCAATTACCTATTACGAAAAAAGAATTGACCATAGTAGGTTCGCGGTTGCAAACAAATCAATTTAAGAAAGTTGTTGAACTGTTAAACAATGAGCAACTCCAGTCTAATGGGTTAATAACACAAACGTTTTCATTAAATGATGTAGAGGAAGCATTTACTTTTATTGAAAATAATCCAGATAAGGTTAGAAAAGCACTGATTACATTTGAATAGGGGAGGAATTCGTTTGTTACCAAAGTTAAACATATTACAAAAACTGTCCGAGGCAAAAATTGTTGCTGTTATTCGAGGAGCGAGTGCGGAAGAAGCGTCTGCTATTTCAAAAGCATCGATTCAAGGTGGATTTCAAGCAATAGAGGTAACTTATACAACTCCGGGAGCAGGAAAAGTGATAGAGGAGTTAGCGGACGAAAAAGCATTAGTTGGGGCGGGGACCGTATTAGATGCCGAAACTGCCAGGCATGCATTGTTGCATGGAGCAACATTTATTGTTAGTCCACATTTCAGTAAAGATATTAGTGAGGTTTGTAATCGGTATGCAGTACCATATCTTCCAGGTTGTTTAACGATTCGTGAAATGGTTGAAGCACTGGAACATGGAAGTGATGTGGTCAAATTATTTCCAGCAAATAATTTTGAACCTTCCTTTATTAAAGCAGTGAATGGACCTTTACCACATGCTCGTATCATGCCAACTGGCGGTATTAATGAAAATAACTTTTTAGATTGGTTGAATGCTGGTGCCTTTGCAGTAGGTATAGGAAGTGATTTAACAAATGCATATCGTACGAATGGTGAAGTAGCAGTTATCAAACAATGCGAGCAATATATGAAAATGTTAAATAGAGAGTGGGATGCATGATGAATATAACATTTCGTTGGTATGGAAAAGGGAATGATACGGTTACACTTGATCAAGTAAAACAAATACCTAATGTGAAAGGAATCGTATGGGCACTTCATGAAAAGCCAGTTGGAGATGTATGGTCAAAAGAAGAAATAAATAGTGAAGTAGAGTATATTCAAGCACATGGATTTCACGCAGAAGTAGTAGAAAGTGTCAATGTGCATGAATCAATTAAACTAGGAGATGAACAGCGGGATCAATATATTGAGAACTATAAACAAACCATTCGGAATTTAAGTGACTTTGGCGTGAAAGTCATTTGTTATAATTTCATGCCTATCTTTGATTGGACAAGAACTGATTTATTCCATCCACTTGGTGATGGATCAACAGCGTTGTTTTATGAAAATAAAAAAATAGAATCGATTGACCCGATTGATTTATTTAAAACAGTGTCTGATTCTTCCTCTTTATCTTTACCAGGTTGGGAGCCCGAAAAGTTAGATCAGATAAAATCTTTATTTAAAGCATACGAGGATGTTACGGAAGAGAAACTACGGGAAAACTTAGCATACTTCTTACAAGAAATCTTACCTATTTGTGAAGAATGCGATATAAAAATGGCGATTCACCCTGATGATCCACCTTGGTCCATCTTTGGTTTACCACGAATTATGACAGGTGAAGACGATTTGAACCAATTACTAGCTATTTCTGATTCACCTTCACATTGTATTACGTTTTGCACAGGATCGTTAGGAGCTAATCCTAGAAATGATATGGTAGAATTAGCAAAGAAGTTCGCTCATAA
Source organism: Pseudogracilibacillus sp. (assembly GCA_026169505.1). Lineage (GTDB taxonomy): Bacteria > Bacillota > Bacilli > Bacillales > Amphibacillaceae > Pseudogracilibacillus. The sequence continues at coordinate 1,281 of JAPFCO010000449.1, read as the reverse complement.
AGCTCCATTTTCTCATATTCGTAATGTGAAAATATATGATAATGGTGATTTTATCGAGACTTCACATTATACTCCAGATGGGTCGATTAATATTACAGGGGTCGTAAAACAATTATCGGATCAAAACTATAATGGATATGTAAGACCTGATCACGGTCGTCATATATGGGATGAAGACTGTAGACCAGGATATGGTTTGTATGATAGAGCACTAGGAATTATGTATCTATTAGGATTATGGGATGCATTTAAGTCGGATAAAACGGAGGTGAAATAGTGATCTCTATTCATGAGAACTTATCAGGACGTGTTGCAGTAGTTACAGGAGGAAGTGGCGTATTATGTTCAGAAATGTGTCGTGAACTAGCTAGGCATGGTGTGAAGATAGCCATTTTAAATCGTACCATGGAAAAAGGGGAAGAAGTAGCAGAAAGTATCCGAGAAAAAGGTGGCACCGCAATTGGATTTTCTGCTGATGTGCTTGACCGTTCTTCGTTAGAAAAAGCACGAGATGAAATTATCAATCATTTTGGAAAAGTTGATATTTTAATTAATGGAGCAGGTGGAAATCACGCTGATGCAATTACAACTCCTGAAACATTTGGTGAAAATATTGATGGGAAAACATTTTTTGACCTAGAAGAAGAAGGGTTTTCTCAAGTTTTTGCAACAAACTTCACGGGAACATTTCTAACAAGCCAAGTGTTTGGGGAAGAGTTATTAAAGCAGCATTCACCAGCTATGATTAATATTTCATCAATGAGCGCTTATTCGCCAATGACAAAAGTACCAGCTTATAGTGCAGCTAAAGCAGGAATAAATAACTTCACAATGTGGATGGCAACTCATTTTGCAAATACAGGACTTAGAATAAATGCTATTGCTCCGGGCTTTTTCTTAACAAACCAAAATAAAGATTTACTTTTAAACGAGGATGGTTCTTTGACCGCTAGATCAAATAAAATTATTACAAATACACCGATGAACCGTTTTGGGACACCTAAGGAATTATTAGGTACCCTTCTTTGGTTAGTTGATGAATCTTATTCTGGCTTTGTAACAGGAATTACTGTGCCAGTAGATGGTGGGTTTATGGCTTTTTCAGGTGTTTAACAAATAGTATATCGTATGGAATGAATGTATCTCAGGAGATAAAAAGAAGCGGTTTTCACATTATTAGGAGTTGATATAATTTGAAAATACAACTTGCTTTGGATCGGTTAACGAAAGAAGAGTGTTTTCATCTAGTTGATGAAACGATTAATTTTATTGATATGGTTG